>JANQEF010000001.1 GCA_028278465.1 Dehalococcoidia bacterium
GCGAAGGAGATCGAGCAGTACGAGCCGCAGTACCTCGAGGACCCAACAGACACGA
The DNA here is from genome assembly GCA_028278465.1 of Dehalococcoidia bacterium. Lineage (GTDB taxonomy): Bacteria > Chloroflexota > Dehalococcoidia > Lucifugimonadales > Lucifugimonadaceae > JAJCYX01. Next base: position 56 of record JANQEF010000001.1, read on the forward strand.
TCGAGATGCACGCCGAGGTGAAGAAGCACACGGACATCCCGACCGCTTCGAACATGTGCGTTTCGGCCTTTGCGCATGTGAAGCCGAATGCGCAGGTCGGCGGCATCGACGTGATCCTGGGCGACCATCACCACTGGGGCGGCATCCTGGCCTACAAGGAGACCGGCGTGCTATGCCGGGTGATGGGCTGGGGGCTTTCGGGCCACTCAAACAATGCGCTGGGCGTTTCTCAGGCGGCGATGCTGCACGCCTGCGCCGCCACGCCGGAACTGAACTTCCCTGCGGACACGCATTACCCGTGGACGGACACGGATGGCGACATCATCAAGGGCGGGAAGCTGCAGTTCGTCGACGGCTACATGGAGGTGCCGGACGCTCCAGGCCTTGGCGTTGAGATTGACGAGGATGCGCTGGCGGAGCGGCACGAGCAGTTCTTGCGAGAGACGCCGGACAATCGCGCCGAGATGATCCTGTCGCTGGACCCGGATGCGAAGGCAGAAGACGGATCGCTGGAAGGCACCAACTTCCCGAGATACGCCAAGCCGAGGTGGTAGAGGGCTCTGTCCTCCCTCCCAGCTTCGGGTGCCCGCTTGAGGGCGCGAGTTAGGGGGAGGGCCGGTGGTTTCCTCTCCCAGCGGGAAGGAAAAGGCATGCGCCTTTGTCGTCCCGACCGTAGCGGAGGGATCTGACTGGTCAATGTGAGACCACTTCTCCCTCATCCTGAACTAGCGTGCCGAAGGGTGCGCGTCGTCCCGGCTCTGCCGGGACCGGGCGCGGCAAGCAGCGCCCCTACCAGATGGTCGTCACGACTTGAGACATACCCCCGTGGCCTCTGTGCGTCGGCCGGTCAGATCCCTCGACCCGCGGTCGGGATGACAAGCAGGACGAGTGCACCAGTCTTGCCAGGCCTCGCCTAAAACCCAGCTACCCTCGGCGCTATCTCGCTGGCGTAGTAGGCGGGGACCTCGTCTGATTCGAAGTTGAAGAGCTGGAGCTGCATCTCCTCGACACCCAGCTCGGCGTAAGCGCCCATACGGTCCACCACCTCGTCGGTCAGGCCGACTATCCACTCGCTGGACTCGACCTTCTGCTCGCGGTAGGCGGCAGGCGAGCCGTCAGCGCCACTCATCTGCATGTGGTTTCGCGTCAGGCGGTCGAGTGAGCGCTGGTCATCGGCAATCAGCCCGAACACCATCATCGACCTGCGCACCGTCGCCGGGTCGCGGCCGATCTTCTCGCAGGCCTCGGCAAGTACATTGGCCTTGTGCCGGTACACGTCCTTCCTGGCGTTCACCGCGTTCCACTCGTCGGCGTGCTTCGCCACCAGCGGCAGCGTCCTCTTCTCGCCCTTCCCGCCGATCAGCAGCGGCGTCTCGGCGCCGGAAACCGGCTTCGGCAGGCAGTCGATATCGGCGATCGAGTAGTGCTTGCCCGAATACGACGCCGGGCCCGGGCCCCACAGCGTGCGGATCAACTCGATGCCCTCTTCGAGACGTTCGTAGCGCTCCCGCATGGGCGGGAACGGGATGCCGTAGCCGGTGTGCTCCGGCTCGTGCCAGCCGGTGCCGAGGCCGAGGAGAAAGCGGCCGTTGCTGAGCTGGTTGATCTGCGCAGCCATGCGGCCAATGTCGACGGGCGAGCGGAAGGTAATGGGCGTGACGAGCGGGCCGAACCTGATGCGGCTGGTCTCGCGGGCGGCGATGGCGAATGTGAGGTAGGCGTCGAGGGAGCTTTTATGGGAGCCGATGAAGTAGTGGTCGGAGCGGAAGACGGATGCGAGGCCGAGCCGTTCCGCGGTGTGCAGGATGTGGATCCAGCGCTCCCAGGTAAGCCCGTTCTGTCCTTCGACCATCAGTCCAATGCGCATGTTTTGTCCTCTGGGTGGCGAGTGAGATGTTTCGGCCGCAGGCGCGAAGGGTACGTGATCGGTGAGGGGGTGTTTCCTCTCTCCCCTTGTGGGAGAGAGTCAGAGAGAGGGGATGTCCCGGCGGAGCCGGGACCGCTTCTCACCGAATGACCGGTTTCATCCTCTCCCTCAATCCCTCTCCCATCAGGGGAGAGGGATGTGCAGTCCTCCCTCCCAGCGAGAAGCAAGAGACTTACATCTTTGTCATCCCGACCGTGGGGTAACCGCTTGCGGGTCGAGGGATCTGACTAGTCAATGTGAGACCACTTCTCCCTCGTGCTGCACCTTCTCCTGCTGGGAGAAGAGATGTGCCGCCTCCGGCGTCACCGGGCGCAGACAGGCAGATTCCGGATCAAGTCCGGAATGACAAACTAAGCCCATCGCCACCCTTCCCTTCGGCTTCGCTCAGGGCAGGCTGGCTCAGGATGGCACCGACCCTGCCCTTAATCCCCTCCCAATTTGGGAGGGGAGATACCACAAAACCTCTAACTGGTGCTCCCTACGAACGGGCGGTTCTTTTCGTACTGGCCCTTGACTATTGGCTGCGCGTCTACCGACAGCCAGTCTTCGAGGATGTCCGTGTAGAGGCCTCGGAAGTCGTTGTTGAAGCGCAGATCACCCTCCACCAGCGCCGAAGTCTCGATCTCCGGGTACTCGTTGTAGTGGCCGCCCTTCACCTGGTCGCCAATCAGGAACGAAACGCCGCCTGAGCCGTGGTCGGTGCCGGTGCCGTTGTCCTTAACGCGTCTGCCGAACTCCGAGAACATCAGCACCAGCACCTCATCACTGCGGCCGGCCTCCTCCAGGTCCTGGTAGAACGCCGCCAGCGAATCCGAAATATGGTGCCACAGCCGCTCCTGCGTCTTCACCTCGTCGGCATGCGTGTCGAAGCTACCGTACTGCGTATAGAAGACGCGCGTCCCCAGATCGGCCATGTGCACCTGTGCAACGCCCTTCAAGCTGGAGGCGAACGGGTTGTCCGGGTACTCGACGTTGGAGCTGTACTTGCCCGGCGCGGTCGACAGGATCTCGGCGCCACGCAGCGCGTCCTGGCCGGTCTTGCCGAGGTAGTCCATAACCGCGCCGGAGCCGATGGCCGGCGAGTAGATGCGGTTGAAGGTCGAAAGCGCCTTCTCACGCTGCTGCTCGCCTTCGATGCCGGTGAGCAGGCCGTAGTTGTTGAGGTCGCCGACCGATGCGACGGGAACGGCGGGAGCGGCCAGCGCACGCGGCAGGCCGTTCGAGAAGTTGACCGCGGTGACGACGTTTTCACCGGTCGGGTCGAGCTCTTTGACCGCCTGCCCGAGCCAGCCTTTGTCGCCAACCTTGGTCGGCTCGGCGGTGTGCCAGATGTCCATAGACCTGAAGTGGGAGCGGTTCGGCTCGGGGTAGCCGATGCCGTGCATGATGGCGACTTTGCCGCGATCGTACAGGTCCTTGACGGGACCCATGCCGGGGTTGAGGCCGAGGCCGTTGTCGAGCGGGATCACCTGGTCGTCTGTGATCTTCAGGTTGGGGCGGGCGTCCTTGTAGTGGCCGTTTTCAAAGGGGACGACGCAGTTGAGGTAGTCGTTGCCGCCGGAGAGCTGAATGACGACCAGGACTTTTTCTCGCTTGTTAGCCAATGTTCAGCTCCAGTTTTGCTGGCTGTGGCCGAGGGCTCTCCCCTCCCATATTGGGAGGGGATTTAAGGGGAGGGTTATTCGTCTTGTTCGACATGTCTGGTAGGGGCGCGCCCGCAAGCGGGCACCCGGCTGCGCCCGGTCACGGCGATGCCGGGACGATGCGCACTCTTCCCTTCGACTACGCTCAGGGCAGGCTAGCTCAGGATGGCGTCACTGACGACCCTCCCTCTAACTCCCTCCCAAGCTGGGAGGGAGGACTGTCAGTCGTCTCCCTAACTCCTCGTCTCGTACACCTGGAAGCGGTGGCGGTTTGTCTCCAGCACGTAGAGCCTGCCCTCCGCATCCACTTCGACGGCGATCGGGTCCCAGAAGTATGACTCTATGCGCGCCGACACCTCGTGCGGGTCGTCCGTGTCCACCTCGATCACCGGCTCGAACACCGACCGCGCCCGCTGCTCATCCGCGTTCGCCGCAAGATACTCCGACGCCCATGGCGAGAGCGTCGCCTGCCCGCGCAGGCTCTCCTGGAAGCGCCAATCGGAATCGAACACCTGCACCCGCTGGTTCATCCAGTCGGCGACGAATATGAAGCCGTCGGGCCCGACAGCCACGTCGGACGGCCGGTTGAACTGGCCTTCGCCGCGGCCATGCTCACCGTACATGCACACGAACTCGCCGTCCGGCGCGAAGCACTGGATGCGGTCGTTTCGCCAGTCCGCCACGTAGATGCGGCCGTCAGGGCCGACGCAGATACCCCACGGATAGTTGAACTGGCCCCGTCGCTTGCCGTGCGACCCGAACTGCGAGATGTAGCGGCCATCGCGGGTGAACTTCTGGACGCGGTGGTTCATGTGGTCGACGACCAGCAGATTGCCCTCACGGTCGAAGACCAGACCGCTGGGGCCGTTGATCTGGCCGGGGCCGTCGCCGGGCTCACCCCACGTTCTGACCAGGTTGTTTTCGGCGTCGAACTCGGTGATGCGGTTCAGTTCGTCGTCCGCCGCGTACAGGTGGTTGCGAGAGTCGATTGCCAGCGCGGTGGGCTTGATGAACTGGCCTTCGCCGCGGCCATGGCTTCCGAATTCACCGTAGAAGTTGTGGTCGAGGTCGGCTTCACCGATGCGCAGTCCGGGTGTTGCGATCTGGGAGCTGCGGCTCATAACGAAGATGTGGCCGTCTGAGCGGACGGCGATGTCGGTTGGCAGGTGGAAGCCGCGCCCGCCGAAGTCAGCGGTGAAGCCGACGGTGGTGAGGTACTTGATGTCTATGCTCGGACGGGTCTTCGTGGTCATGGTGTTGTGGGTATTTGGTAGGGGCGGCGCTTGCCCCGCCCGGTCCCGGCGGCGCCGGGACGTCTGTGTTTCCTGGGCGAAGCGCAGCGGGGTCGAAGGACCTCCCCAGTACAGCAGGCTTTGTCAAGATCAGTCGTCTGAGCAAGAGACCCTTCGACTTCGCTCAGGGAACACGACCGACCCCCCTCTAACTCCCTCCCACGATGGGAGAGGGCGAAACCGCTGCCATCCTGAACTTGTCGAAGGGTGAAAAGCCGTCGGCCTCCGGCCGACATCCCCTCTCTCTAACTCTCTCCCACAAGGGGAGAGAGGAAAACTCTTTACGCCAGTTGGAACTCCCTTGTTGCTACTGCCAGTTGCATGATCGAAGTGATCGCACGGTTCGACGCCTCGTCTTTCGCTGCGCCGTTCATGCCCGCCACCTCGCCGATCTGCCCTTCCGCAAACTCCACTATCTCCTGTTTCGTCCCTTCATCAAGCTCCAGGTAACCGAGCCGCTCGAGACAGGCGTCGACAAGCGCCTCCGCATCGCCGCCTGCGACAACGCTTCGCAACTCATCGGCAATCCTGCGCACGCCGGGCCGTGAGACATCGCCGACCACCTTCGACGCATAGTTCACACGCTGCATCATCGACCCCGTGCTCACCCACTCCTCACCACCCTGCCAACCCTCGACAGACGGCGGCGCAAGCAGCCCTTGCCCCATGAAGCCGCAAGACGCATTGGCGTCATAGACGTCCGAAGTCGGCCAGTCGTAGCCGCCGGAGAGGCGCAGCGAACCGACTACCACCTCAACCGGGCTCTTGATTCGAGCGTTGCGCGTCGCCTCCGCCTTGAAGAAGTCCGAGTTGAAGGTGGCGCGTAGCATCTCGGCGATGTTGTAGCCGGAGTCGAAGTAGGTCCTGGCCATCAGCTCGATCGCTTCGGGGTCGCGCGGTTCGATGTGCGGCCACTGCGGCACCGGTAGCTCGTCAGCGACGAAGTGGTGGTAGATGTGGCGCGCGATGAACCGCGCCGTAGCAGGCTGCTTGCAGATGATGTCGACCACGTCCTCGCCGTTGAAGTCGCCCGTCTCGCCAAGGAACGTCTTCTCACCGTGGTCGTGGTCGGAGTCGTCGTACCTGAACTGCCAGGCGATGTAGCCGTATGGCCGCGCCGTGTTGTTGCGCATCTTCTGCGCGTTGTACGGCTCGTTGGCGATGGTCCAGCCGGTGAAGGCCCGCGAGCACTCGTAGATGTCCTCCTCGGTGTAGTTGCCTACGCCCATCGAGAAGAGTTCGAGGATCTCGCGGCCGTAGTTCTCGTTGATGGCGCCGTTGTGGTTGTCCTGGTTGTCGAGCCACATCAGCATCGCAGGGTCGCGGGAGAGGCCGAGGAGCAGGTCGCGGTAGCTGCCGAGGCCGAGGTCACGGAACATCTCGAGCTGGGTCAGGATGACCTTGCCCTGGATGAGCTTGGTCTGGCCGGTTGCGAAGACGCGGTGCCACAGCAGCGCCACCTTTTCGAGCAGCGGCGCGCTGGTGGTGACCATGCGGTAGATCCAGTTGGAGCCGGTAGCGGGCTGGACCCGCAGGTCTGACTGGTCTACGTGATAGCGCCGGATGATGTCCTGCGGCATCGACTCGACGATCGGCGGGTTGAGCAGGTGCTCGACGGTCGCCTCGTAGCCGATCTCGGAGAAGTGGTCGATCTCCTCTTTGGTGCCGCCAAAGCCGGCGCGCCGGAGAAGATGGGAGATGAGCTGGGTCTCGGTGGCGGCGGGCTTTGTGACCATTCTCCGGCTCCTGCGGGCCCGCGCTCACCGTGCATAGAGCCGCGGCGCCCGCATGTACGTGCACTGAATCAGGGTAGCCGGGATTATACCGACAGAGCCGGGTTTTCAATTTTCAGGGGCCGACGAGGCCGTCGACGAAGCCGGTTTTCCGATTGGAGCGATCGGTTTCGCCGCGATCGAAAACTGGACTGGCGACGCTGCTCTCAATCCAGAAACGGCGTTTTGGTCGCCAGAAAACGCAGCTCGCTGCTTTGTCGCCAGGAAACGCCACTTCGCGGCCTTAGAACCACTCTGAGTCGAAGACCAGCTTGCCGGGCGTCCACCAGTCGTCCGGTCCGGCTTCCGGCACCTTCTGCTGGTACGTCATCATCAGGTCGTTCCACTCGTTCGCCCGCGGCGCCTTCTCGGTGTAAGCCTGGAAATCGCGAGCCGGGTCGAAGTCGTCCGGCGCCGTGTAGTACATGAAGAGGTGGTTGCCGACGCGGAAGATCTCCATGCGCTGGATGCCGATGCCCTTGAGCGCTTCGATCACCTCGGGCCAGACGTTGCGGTGATACTCCTCGTACTTAGCGATGATCTCAGGGTCGTCTTTGAGGTCGAGGACCTGTCCAAAGCTCTTCATCTTCTTTTCCTCGGCGCCAGAGGCGCATTTACGTCGGGTGGATGGTAGTTAGGGCGAGCCTTCGTCTCGGCTAGCTATGTGAGGTTCTATCGCCGACGCGTCGGCTACGAAATGGCTGTCCGACATCGCTGGTGGCAAACCTTATATGCTTCGCCGCGGATCACGATAGTGGAGCGTGATCGCTTTGGGACTTCACGTGGATAGCGGCCACGAGGCGCTAGATGCAACCACCGCCCACACAACGAGGAAGAAAATGAGAGTTGGATTCCAGATGAAGGTCAGGCAGGAGGTCATTCCTGAGTACAAGGAATGGCACCGCAAGGTGTGGCCGGAGATGCTGGAGGCGCTGACCCGCCACGGCTGGCGCAACTACACGCTGTTTATGCGTCCTGACGGCCTGATGTTCGGTTACGTCGAGGTGGACGGCACGTTCGAGGCGGCGCTCGAAGGCATGGCGGGCGAGGAGATCAACACGAAGTGGCAGGAGATGATGGCGCCATACTTCGAGATCCCCGAAGGCTCATTCGCCGACCAGAACATGATCGAACTGGAAGAGGTCTTCCACCTGGACTGAGTGAGGCCAGGTTGTCTCCTGGTAGGGGCGGGCAAAAATTGCTCCGCCCGGTGGCGCCGAGGGCGGCGCGATTGTCATCTCGACCGAAGGGAGAGATCTGACTGGTCACGATGAGACAACTTCTCCCTCATCCTGCACCTTCTCCCGCTGGGAGAAGGAAGAACGCTAGCCCAAGCTAGCCTGGAAGCCCGGCCCGGTCATCCTCCCTGCCAGCTTGGGAGGGGGTTAGAGGGAGGCTCGGTCGTGTTCCCTGAGCGAAGTCGAAGGGTCTCGTGTGTGATCGGTCATCCTGTCAAGTAGAGTTCCACAATAAGAGGCCCTTCGACTCCGTTTCACTCCGTTCAGGAAACACGTCGTCCCGGCTCTGCCGGGACCAGGCGCAGCATTTTTGCCCGCCCCTACCAAAAAGACTCCTTCGTCCCGAAACGGAGTGAGAGAACCGGATAAGGTGTGGGGCTCCGAATGCGATCAGCGTTGGTGCCGCGTTAGCCGGCTGACCCACATCAGAGGTGACCGTTGATCCGGAGTATGGCGCAGGTAGATCGCCCCACCCACCAGGTCCCTCGCACAGGCTCGGGACGACGCTCTTGACGCCCTTCTGATCGCGGGAACAGTGATCCAGCGTCACTCGTCAGATCCCTCCGTTCCGTCGGGATGACAAATCCCGGCTTCTCTCACGTCCGATCAACAACCTCACACGTCCTCACGCTCGCTTAATTCACGGTGCTTGTGCCATCCGTTAGCCTTGGGCCCCAGTCAGCCGCACCGCTCCCGGGGATGGTCATGCAAGAGGCCACAGCAAGCCAGGTGTCCCTCACGGCCCGTCACATCGACGGGCTCATCGAGGCGCTGCGCGAGGACGGCTACACGGTTGTCGGTCCCACGGTCGCCGACAGCGCGATCGTGTACGACGAGATCGCCTCCACAGCCGACCTTCCCGAGGGCTGGACCGACATGCAGCAGCCAGGGAAGTACAGGCTGAGCAGGCGCGACGATCGGGCGCTTTTCGGCTACGCCGTCGGTCCGCACTCCTGGAAGAAGTACCTGTTCCCTTCCAGCCTCAAGCTGTGGTCGACGGAGCGCGCCGAGGACGGAGCGCTGAAGATTGAAGCCGGGCCGGAGGAAGTGCCGAAGTACGCCTTCATCGGCGTGCGCGGCTGCGAGATGGCGGCGATCCGCGTGCAGGACCGCGTCTTCGCAGGCGGCCGTCACCACGACTCCGACTACATGACACGTCGCGAGAGCGCCTTCATCGTCGCCGTCAACTGCGGACAGGCTGCAGAGACCTGTTTCTGCACCTCGATGGGAACCGGCCCGGCGGTGGAGTCGGGCTACGACATCGCGCTCACAGAGCTGCTCGATGAAGCCGAGCCAAGGTATGTGGCCGAGGCCGAAACGTCCATCGGCGCCGCTTACCTGCAGCGGCTTGGCGCGGCTGATGCAACGGCGCAGGACGCCGAAGCGGCGCAGCAGGTTGTCGAGAAGACAGTGGCTTCGATCACGAAGGAGCTCGACACAGACGGCATCAAGGAGATGTTGTACGGCAGCCGCGAGGACAACCGCTGGGACGACGTTGCATCGCGTTGCCTGAGCTGCACCAACTGCACGATGGTCTGCCCAACCTGTTTCTGCCACTCGGTCACGGAAACATCCGACCTGCAGATGAGCAGCTTCGAGCACACTCGACAGTGGGACTCGTGCTTCTCGATGGAGTTCACCTACGTGGCCGGCGGAGTCGTGCGCGACACGACGCGCTCCCGCTACAGGCAGTGGCTCACGCACAAGCTCGGCAGCTGGATCGACCAGTTCGGGACTTCGGGATGCGTGGGCTGTGGCCGCTGCATCGCATGGTGCCCCGTCGGAATCGACATCACCGAAGAAGCGGCAGCGCTGCGTAAGTCGCACGAGTCGAGCCCGAAAGAGGTGGAAGATGCTACGTGACCTCGGTGCGACGCTGGCGTCGCACCCGTTCTTCGAGCAGTTCGAGCCGCAGCACGTCGATTTCCTGGTGTCCTGCTCGGCCAATCGCGTCTTCCAGACGGATGAGTTCCTGTTCCGTGAGGGCGCGACGGCCGACGCCTTCTACCTGGTCCGTGAAGGCAAGGTGGCGATCGAGACGGTGTCGCCGTCGGCCGGGCCGCTGACGCTGGCAACGGTTGGACGCGGAGACGTGCTCGGCTGGTCGTGGATTGTCCCGCCTTTCGTGCACCGGTCGGACTGTCGGGCTCTTGAGCGCACTCGCACCGTGGCGATCGATGCGGCGTGCCTGAGGGACAAACTGGAGTCCGACCACGAGCTCGGCTACAGGGTGCTGACAAAGGTGGTCGAGATCATGGCGCGGCGTATTTCGAGCGCTCGCATACAGCTGCTGGACCTCTACGGCAATGAACCCGACTGAAGCGATCGCAACAACCGAAGCCTCAGGCGACACGGTGCCCTCGCCGTGGGTGGTGAGAGCCGCGTGGCGGGAGCTCTCTGACACGACGTCACTCGAGATAGCCCCTGCGGACGGCTCGACACCGCGTTTCCAGCCTGGCCAGTTCAGCATGCTTTACATGCCCGGCATCGGCGACATCCCGGTGTCGGTCAGCGCGTATTCAGACGACGGCAAGGCGCTCGTCCACACGGTCCGCGAGGTCGGCGCGGTTTCGGCTGCGCTGTGTGCAATGAAAGCGGGAGACTGGCTGGGCGTGAGAGGCCCGTTCGGCAATGGCTGGCCTGTCGACGCCGCGGCTGACCGAGATCTCATTGTGATCGCCGGAGGGCTCGGGTTGGCGCCGGTGCGGCCGGCCATCCAGCAGGCCATAGACGACAGCGGTCGCGGAGGAAAGACGGTCGTCTTCTACGGCTCCCGATCACCGAGCGCGTTGCTGTTCAGGGACGACCTGCTGCAGTGGGCTGTCAGTGGCGTCGCAGAGGTGCGGACGACCGTCGACCGCGCCGAGCCGGGCTGGAGGGGCAACGTCGGCCTTGTCACCTCGATACTCGACCGTGCGGCGTTCGACGCCGAATCGGCGGTCGCTTTCGTCTGCGGCCCGGAGGTGATGATGCGCTTCGCCGTGTTCGACCTCCTGAGCCGCGGGCTCTCGGCCGACCGCATCTTCCTGTCGCTGGAACGCAACATGCACTGCGGCATCGGCCTCTGCGGACACTGCCAGCTGGGGCCGAAGTTCATCTGCACAGACGGGCCGGTGTTTCCGTACAGCGAGATATCGGACCTGCTTACGGTGAGAGGGCTGTGACAACGGAAGCCAAAACACAGTCGAAGCCAAAGCTCGCCGTCTGGAAGTTCGCTTCATGCGACGGCTGCCAGCTCAGCATGCTCGATCTTGAAGACGAGCTGCTGGCCATCACCGGCGCGATCGAGATCGCGTACTTCCCGGAGGCGACTCGCTCCGTGGTCGAGGGCCCGTACGACCTGTCGCTGGTCGAGGGGTCGATCACCACGCCGCACGACGCCGAGCGGATCCAGCAGATACGCGCTGACTCGGCCCGGCTGGTGACGATCGGCGCGTGCGCAACCGCGGGCGGCATCCAGAGTCTGCGCAACTTCCGCGACGTGAAGGAGTTCACATCTGTCGTCTACGCGTCGCCGCAGTACATCGACACGCTGCGGACATCGACACCGATCAGCGACCACGTGAAGGTCGACTTCGAGCTGCGCGGCTGCCCGATCAACAAGCGACAGCTTCTCGAAGTCATCACGGCGTACGTTGCGAACCGCAAACCTGCGGTCCCTACGACCAGCGTGTGCATCGAGTGCAAACGCCGAGGGACTGTGTGCGTGATGGTCGCGAACGGCACGCCGTGTCTCGGTCCGATCACCCAGGCAGGATGCGGCGCCATCTGCCCGGCTTACAACCGCGGCTGCTATGGCTGCTACGGACCTTCCGAGCAGCCAAACCTGCCATCGATCAGCGCCGCGTGGCTGGAGCTGGGCGCGAGCAGGCAGGAAGTTGTCCGGGCGTACAGGACGTTCAACGCGGCGGCGCCAGAGCTGGCCGAGGAGTCAGAGCGGATTGCCTCAGAGTAAGTCGATCAAGGTCGGATACCTGGCGCGCGTCGAAGGCGAGGCGTCGCTGCTGATCGATGTCGAGCAGGACCGCGTCGAGCGGGTGCAGCTGAAGATCTTCGAGCCGCCGCGGTTCTTCGAGGCGTTCCTGCGCGGCCGCCAGTACACCGAAGCTCCGGACATCACCGCCCGCATCTGCGGGATCTGTCCCGTGGCGTACCAGATGAGCTCGGTCCACGCGATGGAAAACGCCTTTGGCGTGAGCGTGGATGGCCAGCTCCGTGCGCTGCGCAGGCTGCTGTACTGCGGCGAGTGGATCGAGAGCCACTGCCTCCACATATTCATGCTCCACGCGCCGGATTTCCTCGGCTATCCGAGCGCGATCGAGATGGCGGAGAAGCACCGGGACGTCGTCGAGACCGGGCTGCGCGTGAAGAAGGCCGGGAACGACATCGTGACGCTCGTTGGCGGGCGCGAGATACACCCGATTAACGTGCGCGTGGGCGGCTTCTACAGGTCTCCGACGAAGGCGGAGCTGCAGACGCTCGTGCCGTCGCTCGAGCGGTCACGCGATGAGATGATCGAGGCTGTGAAGTGGAGCGCCGGCCTGCACTTCCAGGACTTCGAGCAAGACTACACATTTGTCTCGCTGAAGCACCTGCACGAGTACCCATTCAACGAGGGCCGGATCGTCAGCAACCGCGGGTTGGACATCGACGCAACCGAGTTCGAGCGGCACTTCGTCGAGGACCACGCCGGGTACACGAACGCGCTGCACAGCCACCTGCCTGACGGCTCGAACTACCTGGTTGGACCGCTGGCGCGCTTCAACAACTGCTTCGAGCAGCTTCCGGACAGCGTAAAGTCGCTGGCGGACAGCGTTTCTGTCGCTCCTCCGGTGCTGAATCCGTTCAAGAGCATCGTGGTGCGCGGGCTCGAGGTGGTTTACGCGCTCGAAGAGGCGCTGCGGATCATCGACGAGTACGAGCGGCCGCAAAACCCGGTGGTGGATTTCGATGTCAGCGCTTCGGAGGGCCGGGCCGTGACGGAGGCGCCGCGCGGTAGCCTCTGCCACCGCTATCG
>JANQEF010000046.1 GCA_028278465.1 Dehalococcoidia bacterium
CGGTAGCGGGAGATGACGTGGTCGGTCCCGGGCTCAGCGTCTTCGAAGACCCCCAGCAGATACGGGCGCAGCTCCGGGAACAGCGGCACCAGCCGTGACTCTCCGCCTTCGTGATGCTCGGTCTTCGGGCTCGGCACTCTGATGCGCTTCCCCTCCCAGTCGATGTCGGACCAGCAAAGGGCCAGATGCTCCGAAGGGCAGCGAAGCCCGCCGAAGCGGCTCAGAGCGAACAGGAGCCGCCACTGCGCGTCCGGGCATGCCTCCAGGACCTTGGCCGCTTCCTCCCGCGTCACGAAGTAGAACCGCGATGCCTTCGCCTTGACGGCGACCTTGAGGTCGGCGAAGGGGTTCGTCGGGATCAGACCCTTGCGCACCGCCGCGGTGAAGAACTGCTTCGAGATCCCGCACCGCCGGCGGACGGTGTTCTCGGAGAGGCCCGCATCGAGGAGGCTGAGCCGCCATTCGTCCGCGTCGCCGGGGGTGATGTCGCGCAGCAGCCTGTCGGCACCGAAGTGATCCAGCAGGTTCCGCTTCGTGTGGCCATACACAGTCGCGGTGGAACCCTTCACGTCCGAGCGCCGGTCGATGTAGGCAGTGAGGAACGGGCCGAGAGCAGTCTGGTCCCTCGGAGGGATCAGTCCGACGCCCGCCAGCTACGCGGCCATCCCATCGTCCAGGTCCGCGACCCACCTTGAGGTCTCATCGTCTGCGGCGTGCCCTGTGATGACGGAGGAGACGAGCTGCTCGACCCGGGTCCGGATCGAGTCGGCCGCCTTCCGGCTGACCTTCCCGAGCCGGATCGTCCGGCGCTTCGTGTACGGGCCCAGGCTGAACTGGATCGCCTTCCGTCCGTTGGGGTACTTGATGATGCTCGCCATTGGCTACCTGCTCTTCCAGTGAACCTCGACGCCGAGGTATGACGCCAGCACATCGGCCTTATCCAGGCGGAGGCTCCGCTCTCCTCGCTTGAACCGCAGAATCGACGCCCGGGTGACTCCCGTGGCTCGCTCGATTTCCAGGTAGCTCATGCCGCTGGCGGTGATGGCCTTCCGTAGCGCATCACCCATGCTCTTCGCCCGCGTCTTCATCGGTGCCAATTGTCACATCTCGTTCGTTCGTGTCAACGCTCGATTCAGGAACATCCGGAAGATCGCGCTCCCTTTCGCCGTTCGAGAGGAGTCGAACGGGTCGATCATGCAGGATTCTCGCGACGGCCGGATGCCGTGGCTCCCGCTCCCGTTTCGTGAGGACCATTCGATCGATCCTCGAGGTGGATGCATCAGCAAGAGCCTGCTCGACGAGATCACTCAGATCGCCGTCGCTGAGGCTCGCGATGAACTCCCTGCGCGCGTGAAGTTGCCTCTGTGCGTCGGCCTCTCCAGATACGCGTGATGCGGCTGAGTCCTGCTCCTGCTGCTCCAGCGCCCGCAGACGAGCGACTTCCTTCCGCCGAGACTCGCTGATGGGCTGCACTGGGAGCGGCCAGTTCCCTTCCAGCGCCCTCCGGACGAATCCTGCGACGTTGACGATATTCTCACGGCGCTGCGCTTCGGCGATCCACGCGGCGATCTTCTCCGCTGCGTGTTTCGACGCGAGTTCGCGCGCATCAGATTCGTTCGTTCCAATCCCCATCAGGAGATCGAAGCCGGCATCAGCAGCATCCGCCGCAGAACCGCCGTCGTCATCGTTCGCCGGCGTGCTGCTGTTGCTAGGAGGGGATGAATGTAGGGAATGTGAGGAGGCCGAGGCTGTCCGGGGCGGGTGGCGTGAGGGCCCGGAGTACGGGCGTTGGTGTCCACCTATATGGGCAGGGCTCTTGGAGTCCGCTGGTTCACCCGGCGGCTGGGGCACTCCTAGGGGGACATCTTGTCCTCCTATGGCGGCGCGGATCCTGCCAGAATCAGCTGGGGTCCATCGCCCGTCTAATCCGCTGCCGCGACATTCACCTGGCGGCGCTGAAAAGGCGTCGAGTTGTCCAGGCCACGCGGGTAGTCCATAGACATTGCCAAGGTAGATAGTGCCCCAGGCGTGGTCGATTCGCCGGCCCCAGGAGAGAACCACAAGAACCCCCGACCTCTCAAGATCCCTGCGAAAACGTCTCACCGACCGCCGGTTGAAGTGAATTGCGTCGGCCAATTGCGGGTTCGTTCGAATGCCGCCGAGTAGAGGCTCATCCTCAGTGTGGGGTTGCTCGCACGCATTGGCAATCTCCTGCAGCATGTTCCACGCCCCACCGCGGATAGGCTTGGCGGCGGCCTGGTTCGCATCGACGATCCAGGCCGGAATCTCGTTGTGCCACCGGACCGTCACTGATCGCCGGCCTCAGCCATCCGTTCTCTGATGAACCTATGGATCTCAGCAGTCGAGATCAGCACTCGCCGGCCGACAGTGAAGCTACGAAGCTGGCCTGACTCACGGAGAGTCGCGATCGTCCTTGGTGAGACACCGAGCGCCAGCGCTGCGTCTGTCACTCGAAGGGCGAAACGCGGCACGTCGCGGCGTGGATCGTGGCGCTGGGATTCAGGCATTCTCGATCTCCTCGCCGTTGGCGCGCGCGATCAGCGCTCGTTCAACGGCTTGAACGTCGAACAGGAGACGCCGTCCCGCCTTGAGCGAAGGGATTCGCCCTGCCTCAGCCTCGGCCTCAAGCCACTGCCGCGTCAGGCCGTAAGGTCTCAGCCTCTGGGCGAGCGTCCGCAGTGTGCACAGTTGCGACTCCACGGCCACATTCTGCGCAGGGTGCTGCGGATCAAACAGGGGCGCAGAAGCGGGTCATCTGCGGATTCGTGCAGATTCTGGAGGAACTAAGCGGTAACAGCCCTTCTCCGCCCGCTGGATCATCGTTCCCCAGGCAGCGTGCATCACGTACCCGCCTCCCTTCCTCCGCCTCCGAAACGTCGTCCGCAGCTCGAATCGTTCGCTGGACGATCCCATCAGCTCCCCAATGGTCTCCTGTGAGAGCGAGTGGTTGCCGCGCTCCCATGCCTCCCAGAGTACCTTCACGCTCTGAGCCTGATTGCCCTTCGAGAATGTGTACTGCGTCCCGAACCAGTCAACTGATGTGAAGTCAGACGAGTGGCTTGGCAATCGACGACTGCTTCCCCTCTCAGATGACCTCCGGAACGCCTCGTGATGCTCCACGGCGACGGCTATCGAGTTCAGCAAAAACGCCTCTTGGTGCCATGCCGTGACTCTCGACCATGCCGCTCGGCGACCGTCGTACTCAACCTTCGAGTCGGAAGGAGGATCCCAGGACCAGCCAAGTCCCAGTTCGGAGCCGTCGAAGTCGCGGCAGAGTGTCAGCGCCGAGAGCAAGCCGATTCGGCTGAAATCCTCGCGTCCGAAGTCGTAGTACCTATCCCTGCCGCGCTCCTTGAATCGGTGAAGGGCCGCCGTCCAGCCGTTCATCAGACGGCGGCACGTCGGTCCGCAGATTCGGGTGAACCTGGCCTCGTCGTCGAAGACGTACTCGCTCGGCAGGAGTGCCCCGGTCTTCGGATCCGCGATCTCTCTGATCACCAGGACTGGTTGTTTCTCTCTCAGCTCGGGATATCGGTCCGGATCCGTGGTGACGCGAACGGCCTGACAGGCAGGGAGTGTCAGTAGCCAGGCAGCCGCATCTCGCCACTGGTCAACGTCAGCTTTGATTAGCTTCACGAACTGCAGTCCCAGTCGGCGCAGCTTCTCGCCAGGATCGACATCAGACTCGGGAGAAGTGCTCATGCACCCACCTTCCCGGGCCGTGCGGGCGAGGTCGTGGAGACGGATGCGGAATCACGACCGCCGCCCGCAGCATACGCCGGTGATCTGCCGGCCGCCCGGTCCGCACATTCTAGCGGAACGGCTTTCGCGGCAGAGACGGCCCCTGAGGTGCCGCAATCAGCTCCGACGGATTGTCGTGAAGCCCACTCTTCAGCGCGAGGCGATAGACCAACTCTCGCTTAACGGCCGGCATCCCGTATCGCTCTGGGCCCTTCGCTGTGGTACCAAGCAGGCGACGAATCTCATCGAGTGTCAGAGCCCGCCTGTCATGGCGACGGTCAGTCCGGGTGTTCAGGGCTTTCAAGTGCTCAATGGGCGACTGCGACGCGCGTCCATCACCGCCACGGCCTGGCTGAGCCCGGATTCACCCTCGACACCTGCGGACGGGTTGCTGCGCTGGAGTGACGCCGGGAGGATTGCCGGAGTCAGGTTGACAGGCCACGCTCAGGCGGCCGGAGGATCTGTGAATCGTCGCCCGGGCCGTGTCGATCTCGCGAGAGGTCAGCACCGCCGTCGTCGAGCCACAATATCGGACCGAGGATCAGCCCACCTGATCGCGCTGCACTGCGCATGATCATCGCAGTCACGCCGGCACTGCGCGACGCCCGCCCCGAGCGCCGTTGATTACCTGCGCTAAGAAGTGACGACCGCCCGGGCCCGGGGGCGGTTCAGCTAAACCGGTCATTTCGGGCACCCGATACGTCCTCGTGTCAGGTTCGGAAACGCGCTCCAGGTGCTCTACGACAGGAGTCCGGCGAGTGGCGTCCGAACTCGACAGCGTGATGTGCCGCGCGGCGGGCTTCCCAATCCGCATCGGAGACGCCGAGGCGAGAGGGAGGATCACCCCCGCCGTGGGGGAATGGGTCGGGATCGCGAAACGAGGTCGAATCATGTCGCCAGCTCCGGACTGTGCCGCTCGGCATCGGGACACTTCGAGTGCGCTTCGTCGGTCACTCCCTCTCCTGCTCGCCGTTCTGGCGCTGAGTGCACTGGGCGGCTGCAATGCAGGCGTCCAGCGCGGCTGGAGCGCCTTCGATCGAGGGGACTACGCCGCAGCGCTGGCCGAATGGCAGCCGCCGGCTGAGCAGGGAGACGCCAAGGCGCAGTTCTCGCTGGGCCTGATGTACGAAGATGGTTGCGGTGTCGAGCAGGACTACAGCGAAGCTGCCCGCTGGTACCGGCTCGCGGCGGAGCAGGGATACGCCCCCGCTCAGAACAACCTCGGTCTGCTGAGCTACCGGGGCGAGGGTGTCCCGCAGGACTTCGCCGAGGCGGCGCGCTGGTACCGGCGCGCCGCGGCGCAGGGACATGCTGCCGCGCAGAGCAACCTGGCCGTGATGTACATGCTCGGTCAGGCGACACCCGACGATCGTGCGGAGGCTGCTCAACTG
>JANQEF010000215.1 GCA_028278465.1 Dehalococcoidia bacterium
GGCCGGATGGCAGGATGATGCGGGCCATCTCGGAGGTGTCGTATGAGCCGCCCCGAGGCCGGACGCCGTTGTTGCGCAGGAAGGCGGCGTCGAAGCCGACGTTGTGACCGAGGATGGCGTGGGAGCCGATGAATTCGGCGAGCATGGGCCGCACGCGCTCCCACTCGGCGCCGCGCTCGACCTCTTCCTGGGAGATGCCGGTGAGTTCGGTGATGAAGCTGGAGAGCTGGCGATGCGGGTTGACGACGCTGGAGAAGCGGCCGAGTTCTTCTGTTCCACGGAATTTGACTGCGCCGACTTCGATGATGGCGTCTTCCGACGGGTCAACACCGGTGGTTTCGAGGTCGATGGCGACGATGGTCTCGTCAGCGAGTGCCGAGGGAGTGGGTGATGTGGAGGAGGTGGTCAAAGTGGCGACTGTTTGTAGGACCGGGCGAATCGAGCGGCGTCACGCACGCGGGCTAATTGGGTGAACTCAGAATCTATCAGGTCACCCGGACACGACGAACAGTTCTGTCGATCCTGAGCGAGTACACACCGACCCTTCGTCCTGAGTGGCAACGAAGGACCTGGACGAGGGGAGGGGCTCAACGTCTGGTCAAGCTCACTCTCCGACGGCGCGTGCCTGGTTGCTGCTGATCTAGAGAGCGGCGTAGATAGGTCGCCCCACCCACCGGATCCCTCGCTCTGGCTCGGGACGACGGAGCCGTCCCACAGATTCACCACTAGATCAACTCGGACGTCACGCCCAGCCGCTCGACCCAGCGCGACACGCGGTTAAAAGCCGCTTTGCGAGAAGCGCTGCGGAGATGGTCCGGACCCAGATCAAGGTACGCACCCATTGTGAAAAGGCGGATCGCGAACGCGGACAACGCTCCCAGGCGCAGATCCTCCATCGCATCGTCTATCGTGTACCCGGCGACGCCTTCGGTCTCCAGGCGCCGGCAGTAGCCACGGAGCAGGTTCGCGAGCGACCCGGCATCGCCGTCGTCGAGGCCGGTAAGCAACATGAGGCCAAGGTCTGAGGCTGCAGGACCAGGCCCGACGATCCAGTCGAAGAGGATCGCTGTTCGTTCACCGTCCACCTCACGGATCGCCACATTACCTGCTCGCGGGTCCATTTGAAGCAGCGTTCTCGGATGGGTGAGCATGTGTTCCCACAGTTCTGCTACTCGTCCAACAACCGCGTCTCCCAGCCGCGCCGTGTGTTCGGTCAGCAGCTCCGGCGCCTCGTGCTTTATGCGGTCCCAGATACCCGGTAGGTGCGGCTCGAGATATTCCGCGGCCAGCTGTCTGAACGGATCACCCGCCCACTCAATTTCGTCGATCTCAGGTGAGTTCCACCACCTGCCATGGAGACCCGCCAGCTCGTGCAGGATCACTCCAGCATCAGCGTGGCTGAACCCGGCTTCGAGTGAAGTGAGGGTGTCGTTGGACAGCGACTCCATCAGCAGAATCGCTTGCTGCCGGTCTCGGTCTAGAGCGCCGTGGTAGAGCTGTGGAACTCGTGTCGCTGTCTTCGGGCTGACCTGCGTGTAGAAGATCAGCTCATGCACGAACATCCGGAATGCGTACTCGGCGAAGAGCTCGGTGTCCGAGCGGTGGCCCTTCACAAATACCCGGTCTGGTAGGCCCGGAGAGTCGGTCGAGTAGGTGATCGTGAGATCGGAGTACCAGCCAGACTGCGCCTGTGAGTCGTCGATCTGGTTCGCCATGACGGCTGTCACCGCCACCGTGCCTGCGATCACGCCCGAGCTCCGCAGCGCGGCCGTCAGCCACTCCGGCGTGATCTCCTCCGCCGATCTCGGGATTGGCAGGCTGTTGGCGCCCACGACGACTCCTACCTCGGCAGCTCCTGTAGCACGGTTACGCCCGCCTCGATGTACTTCTCGCGTAGCTTCCAGTCGTAGTTGCGGTACATCACCTTCACGCCGGCGTCGTTCGCAACCTTCACCGCGTACTCCAGCGCAGCGTCGTCCGAGCCAGCCAACGCGTGGTGCGGGTGCGCCTCTCGATCCAGGCTCAGGTCTGCCGGACCCCACGAAATGCAGTCGACACCCTCTCGCACCAGCGTCGGGATGTTCGTGATGGCCTGGATCGACTCCACCTGCAGCATCAAGACACCGAACCCGTTCCACCACTGCGTGTAGTCGTGGATATCCGGGTTTTCCGCCACGCCGACCCGCGTCGCTCCGCCCCAGCTGCGCTTGCCGAACGGCCGGTAGTAGAAGTAGTCGACAGCCTCCTGCGCGGTGGACTCCAGTTCGGTCTGCGGCACCTCGATGCACGTCGGGCCGAGGTCGAGCCAGTTGCCGATCTGCCAGGTGTAGTTGGTGTGCTTGATGCGGAAGTGGACCGGGATGGAGAGTTCCTGCGCCGCCACGCAGATGGACTGCAGCGTCGGCTCACTCAGCGGGGCGTGCTGTGAGTCGACGGCGATGTAGTTGTACTGGTCGTCTTTGCTCCAGATGTCTTCGATCTGGGTTTTGGTGGCGTCCCAGGGCACGGAGACGCCGATGGTCGTCTCGCCGCGCCTGATGCGTTCTTTCAGGTTCTCTTCGCCTGCCATGCTGACCTCGTGGTGGTGTGAAGGTGGGTCGTGGGGCCGCAGGATATGCCATCCCGAGCGAACGCGAGGGAGCGTCGTTTGTGTTCCCTGAGCGAAGTCGAAGGGTCTCTCACACAGAAAACTTGTTCTGTCAGCACGAGTCTTGACCGCAGAGATCCTTCGACTCCGCTGTGCTCCGCTCAGGAAACACAGACGTCCCGGCGGAAGCCGGGACCGGGCGGGGCAAGCACCGCCCCTACCAACTGGAAGCGTGGGACCGCTGGTCCTTAACAAGGCGAATGACCCACCCCCTGACCCCCCTCCCAAGCTGGGAGGGGGGAAGAGTCGTCCCTACACGCTCAGGCCTGCTGCCTCGTCCATGCCCAGCATCAGGTTCATGTTCTGCACTGCGGCGCCGGAAGCGCCCTTGCCCAGGTTGTCTAGCTGCGCTATCAGCAGGATGTGCCCGTTCTTGTTCGGCAACACCGAGAGGTCAAGGCGGTTGGTGTCGTTGCAAGCGCGCGGATCGAACGCAGGGTCGGAATACTCCAGCGCTTCGTCGATCGGCACAACGTTTATGAACCGCTCGTCCGCGTAGCGGCGGTTCAGCGACTCCCAGATCGCCCCGGCATCGACACCGTCGTCCAGCAGTGAACTGTGGAGCGGCATCTCGACCCGCATGCCGGTCGGAAATGCGCCGACCGACGGCATGAACTGTGGCTGGTGGACCAGGTGCGAGTACTTCGTCATCTCCGGGATGTGCTTGTGCCGGGTTTCGATGGCGTATGGCGTGTGGAACGGCAGATGGCCAAGCTCCGGCTCGCCGCCCTCCCAGCGGGCGATCATCTTCTTGCCGCCGCCTGTGTAGCCGGAGACGGCGTGGACGGTGAGCGGGAACTTGTTCGAGATCAGGCCGTCTTCGACGAGCGGCCGCGTGGCGAGGATGACGCCTGTCGGGTAGCAGCCGGGGTTCGAGACCCTGTCCGACTCACCGATCGCCTCTCTCTGGCCTTTCGCCATCTCAGGCAGGCCGAAGACCCAGTTGTCGTCGACCCTGTGGGCGGTCGAGGCGTCGATGACCCGTGTGCCGCTGGTTTCGGCCCACTCGCAGGCTTCGAGAGCGGCGTCGTCCGGCAGGCAGAGGATTGCCAGATCAGCCTCTTCGTAGGCGGCGCGGCGTACCTCTGTGTCGCGGCGGTCCTCTTCGCTGATCGAGATCAGTTCGAGGTCGTCACGCTCTTCGAGCCGGCTCTGGATCCTGAGCCCGGTGGTGCCGTGCGATCCGTCTATGAAGACTCTGGGCTGTGGCATTGGAGGTCGGTTGTTGGGTGATCAGTGGATTAGATGCGTTGGGCCCGATTGCGGACACCTGATCCGATCTTATACCCGTATTCGGCGCAGGCCATAGCGAATTGTTGGCGAGTGTCCTGCCTCCCAGCTTGTGAGGGAGTTAGAGGGTGGGTTGGTGGTGTTCCCTGAGCTCGTCGAAGGGTCTCTTGAGGAGCCAACCCATCTTGTCAGGGCGAGTCTCTACACCAGAGGTACTTCGACTACGCTGCGCTCCGCTCAGGAAACACGGCTGTCACCGTCGCCGGGCGCGGCAAGCTTCTCCCCTACTCCGCCAGCGGGAGGTCCACCGGGGGTGGTGGCGACGGCTTGCCGTGGATGGTGTCCTGCGCCGCCAGCAGCTGCCTGCGGGCCCACAGCACCGTTAGCGCCGCATCTACGTTCGAAACGCTCTCCGGCAGCGAAAGCCGTCCATCCGGCAGCACGATCTCTATACGCGGAACATCACTCAGGTCATCGGCCGCCGCAGCCGGCCCGTCGCCCGGAGCCCTGTCTGCCATCGCCGAGCCAACAAGACCCGGTGCCATGACATCCTCGACCGGATGCGAGGAGCCGTTCGTAGACGGTCCTTCAACCGGCTCGTCCGTCACATCGAAAGCGACGCCCACGCCCGATTCTGAACTGGAAACTGCGCCATTCACCGGGCGATTCGCCAGCAGTGGCCTCGCCTCGGAAAACACCCGGTCCAGCGCCACGATCCTGCTCGCGACGGTCGGCCGGTCGGCGCCCGTGATCTCTTCAACCAGCACCGCTAGGCGAGCATGGTCGTAGGGGCCCGCACTCATACGTGACGCCATCTTGGCGAAGAGGTTCACATGCGCCGCCAGCGACTGCCTGGCCGCATCCGACTCCTGCGGCGAGAGCGGGTTGACCGCCCGGAGGCCGTCACGGCTGACTCGAAGGCGGCTGCGGCCCGTCACGATGCCCCACATACGCAGGGCGCCGATGCGAGCGGCGAAGGCGCCGCCACGTTCAGCCATGCCCAGCGAGCGGGCCAGGCCGTGCCTGGAGACCTCGCCGGCAAACTCACGGGAGATCTTCTTGCCGAGCTCGATGCTCTCGGTGAGGCCGATCTCCGGGTATTCGTATTCGCCTAGCCTTGCCATCTCGGGTTCTCCGTTTGTGAGGGAGTGCGTGCGCAGGCCCTCGCGTGTTCCTCTATATGGGCCGGTTTTCGGCATGGGCCGGTTTTCGGCGCTTGGCGGGACTTTTTGGTCCCGGCTCTGCGCTATCGGCGAATTGCCGCCGCTTACGCCTCCATGTTGCTCCGGTCGCCGCGGAATGTGCTGCGTGTGCGCCCCCATCTTTCGGCGGAATCGCGGCGCATTGCCGGAGGACCGCAAAAATGCGCCGGAACGGGGTTTGCGCCGCCGCTTGCCGCGTTTTGCCGGCTGGAGAGAGGTGGAAGGCTTACGGCGTACGTGTGGTGGCGCCGGGGCCGCTTTGAGTTGACACGGGTGCCATTCTCGTTGGTGCAGACACGCAGAGGCTGTCTGAGGGCGTGTGAGGGTGCTGAGATGGGCTGAGTGCTCTGTACCGTGTTGGCACGCAGCGATGGGTGTTTAGTCGACTGAGGCGGTGATCAGGCTAGTTGGAGAGCGTTTGGGCAGGTGTTTGAGAGCGCGGACTGGACGCTGTACTGGGGCTGAAGCGGCGAAACTAGGTTCGGGCGATATGTGGAGCTGCGCGGTGGTCCTGGTGGTCGCCCAAGGCCGTGTTCCGGCGCAAGTAGCCGCGATCGGACGGCGATTCGCCGGCGCAAGTGCGTTGTCTGTGCGGTAGTTCCAGCGCATTCGTGAGTCGCTTTTTACGTACTGTTTAGTTTGGAAACGGAACCTGCGAAAAAGGTGTGTTCAGTTCAGATGCGCCGCACTTGCCGCAAACCCCGAAAAAGGGCGTAGTTGTTAAGTACTTTTTAGCGAGTGAGTGGCCTGTTACTTCGTCGTGAGTGGCGGCGGAGGACCTGGATGGGGTGTGGGGCTCCAAACGTGGTCAAGCGTTGGTGTCGGGTCCGCCGACTGATCGGCGTCAGAGGCGACCGCTGATTCAGAGACAACTCCAAATGGATCGCCCCACCCACCGGGTCCCTCGCACCCGCTCGGGACGAAGGAGATCCTCCCTCTCAGTTTGGGAGCGAGCTAGAGAGAGGGTCGGTTGTGTTCCCTGAGCGAAGTCGAAGGGTCTCTTGAGGAGCCAACCCGTCCTGTCGGGACGAGTGCTGGCTGCAGAGGTCCTTCGACTCCGCTGACGCTTCGCTCAGGAAACACAGACGTCCCGGCACAGCCGGGACCGGGCGCGGCACTTCTGCCCGCCCCTGCCAGATACGACGAATGCCCAGTTCACCCGCGCCCAGAGGGCAACCGAAGCCGGGAGGGGGAAGAGCCGGCTACGCACCCTGAAAACGAAGCTGGCTTCCTATACTCGCCGGAACTTCTGGATGCGCTGGCCCTCCAGCACCTCGCCCACGTACACATCACCGTGCGAATCCACCCAGATGCCGTGCGGCGCCTTGAACATCCCAGGTTCATCGGTCGGAAAGCGCCCCCAGCGACTCTTCACATTGCCCGACAGATCGGCGATCGAGATGCGGTTACGCAGCTCGGCCACGTACGCCACATCGTTCGCATCGATGAAGATATCCGTCGGCTGAATGAAATCGGTCCAAGTCGCAGCGTGCGATCCGTCCAGGTTGAACACCTGCACGCGGTGGTTCTCGCGGTCCGCCACGTACACCAGGTCTTTATGAATCCAGATGTTGTGCGGCAGGTTGAAATCGCCGTCCCAGACGCCCGGCAGCCCTTCAGTCTGGCCCCACGAGAACTTCAGGTCGCCGTCAGGCGAGAAGACGTGCACACGAGTGTTGCCGTAGCCGTCTGACACGTACAGGTTGCCGTTCGACGCCACAGCGACGTCTGTCGGCTTGTTGAACGGCTCGTTGTCGTTCGGGACGTCCTCGGTGCCCAGCGTGCGAATAAGCTGGCCATCGGTGGTGAAGTTGCGGACGGTGTGGTTGCCGTTGTCAGCCAGCCAGAGCGAGCCGTCGGCGCCGAAGCACATGCCGTGGGCGCTCGGGAAGAGACCCTCGCCCCACGCCGAGAGGAAGTTGCCGTCGCGGTCGAAGATGATGACGGGGTGATCGGAGCGGTTGAAGACGTAGACGCGGTCTTCGGGGTCGACGGCCACCGCTGCGACCTGCTTGTAGACCCAGCCGTCAGGCAGGTTGCCCCAGCCCTCGACGAGCTCGTACTGAAACTCTCCCTGTCCAACTCTGACGGGCATTTTGGTCTCCTTCGTGGCTACGAGGACCTGCGGTTCGAAAGGTGAGCGTTCACACCTTTTCGAGCCACCAACTCCTGCCGTCGATCTCGATCTCCATCCCGTCGCCGTCCAGTTTGAACGGCATGGCGGACTCAACGCCCTCGGCAGCCGGGTCGATAGCGATATCAGGCGTCGCCAGGAGAGCGTTTCCGTCGACGCGGTAAGCGCCCGCCTGACCGAAGGTGGAACGGCAAAGACCCGCCAGCACCTCGTCCGTAGAATCCGGGCTGGCGTCTGCGGGCCTGTCGTCGTCGGTGATCAGGTACTGGTACTGCGAGTCCGTCAGTATCAAGAGCCCGCTCCAGCCGTCTGCCCGCAGCTCCCAAGCGCCAGCAAGCTCCGAGGAACCGGCATCCGAGATCCTCACATAGCTGTGCTCGGCCATGACCTCCCTGTCGGGACCGAGCACGCGCTGGAGCATGTTGTCGCCGTCCATGACCGTCTGTCTGAGCACGGAGGCGGATGCCGCAGTAGGATAGGTGCCAACAAAGTTGGTGTTGGTCTGCAGCGATTCGTCGCCGTCGATGGGACTCACGATCACGCCGGCGCCGCCGGTCGTGACGCCCCTGAAGAGCTCCGCCAGCCCGGCATCGCTTTCGTCTCCGGGCGCCAGCGACGTGCGG
>JANQEF010000218.1 GCA_028278465.1 Dehalococcoidia bacterium
TGCTCAAACCGGCTGGCGTTGCCGAACGCTAGAGGCGATCAGCGCCGCAGCCTCTCCGGTCTCGTAGTCCGAACGGTCCCTGCTCTCCGACAACCGCAAACATAGAAAGGCCCGCCGAACAGGAGCGATCGGCGGGCCATGCACGGGCGACGGGAGCTACTCAGTCACCTACGGCCAAATTCTGCGCGTCGAGGACATCGATGCCGGAGCGCACCTGGCCAAGCGTGTCGGCAATCTTCTCTTCGAGCATGAACAGGACCTCGCGGGCGTAGTTGTCAGCGCCGCGGCGTCGGTCTGCAGCGTCGCTCTCTGCCCCGGCGAGAACCTGGTTCAGCTTGTTCTGGGCGTCGGCGACGATCTTGCCTGCCTTCTCCTGCGCAGCCTCTTCGATCTCCTTCGCCTTGTCCTCCGCCGCCTTCACGATCTCAGAGTCGCCCACGATCTCGGTCGCCTCGTTGCGGGCCGTCTCGATCTGAGACTGGCTCTGCTCCTCGGCAAGAGACCGAATCGTGGTGGCCTCTTCGTCTGCGTAGGCCCTGATGCGGCGGGCCTCCAGCTCAGCCTGCTTGAGGATCGCCTCTTTCTGCCGGAGGACAGTCTGGGCGTCGTTCACCTGAGAGGGCAGCTCTCGCTTCAGCTCCTCCAGGACCTCGCCCACCTTGTCCACGTTGACGAGGGTGCGAGAAGTGCCTGGCACTCGCCCGCTGCTGAGCATCTCCTCGAGCTTGGCTATGTGGTCCATCGATGCCATCGTTGCCTCCATCGGCAGTTCTGCGCCCGCACTGCTATTGCGAACCGGCGCCTTCAAGCCTGTGCAGCAGTGGTGCCAGGACGTTCTCAGGCACAAGCCTTGAAACGTCTGCGCCAAGCGCCGCAATTTCCTTAACCCGTGACGAACTTACGTACTGGTACTCCAGTGAGCTGAGCAGGCAGGCGGTCTCAACATCCCCGATGTCACGATTCATCAAGGCCAGCTCACGCTCGTATTCAAAATCACTACCGATGCGCAGTCCCCTGACTATCACACCGGCCCCGTGCTCCTTTGCGAAGTTGACCGTCAGCCCTTCGTATCCGGTGACCGTGGCGTTCGGCACATGCTTCAGCGCCTCCTCGAACATCTCGACGCGCTCGGCATCCGAGAACATCACTCTCTTAGGAGTGTTCCTCACCACCGCAACAATCACTTCGTCGAACATCCGGGCGGCCCGCTCGACGATGTCAACGTGGCCCTTTGTTACGGGGTCGAAAGTGCCCGGGTATATAGCCTTCACCAACTGCTGTTCAGGCTCCCTCGCCCGTTTCACCGGCATATGTTCACTTCGGCCTGTAGACCGAAACCGCAGCGTCTCCGTAGCGACGGCGTGTCTCGATCACCAGCCCCGGCAGCTCGTCCGGAAGCTCCGTCTTGTGGAAGTGCTCCAGCAACACAGCGCCCGATTCCGCAACCAGGCCGTTTTCAGCCAGCTTCTCCGCCACGTCCGCGAACGGAACGTCTGCGTACGGCGGGTCCGCAAACACCACGTCGAACGGGCCGCGAAGATCGCTGAGCGACCTGATCGCGTCGCCGCAAACCACCTCAGCGTCCGAGTCGGCACCGGCCTTTGCGGCCGCTTGCCTCAGTTCGTCGCACAGGCGTCGGCTCTTCTCGACCATCACGACTCTTGAAGCGCCGCGTCGCAGGGCCTCGAGGCCGAAACCGCCGGTTCCGGCGTAAAGGTCCAGGATCGCCTTGCCTTCCACGCCGGCCGGTCCGAACATCGAGAACAGCGCCGACAGCACACGTGACGTTGTCGGCCTGACGTCTCCTGGCCTGCCGCTGCTGCGCTGGCGATTCCGCCGGGTCAAACGCTCGGCTCCTCACCGGACAAGCCCGATTCCGGCCGTCTGCGCAACCTGAAATCGGATGACCTGCAAAAGCATTATTCACATCGCAGGGTTTCGCTAACAATTGACTGTCCGCGCGTGTTTCGACCATGTTTTCGGTCCGCGGCGGAGGCGCGCCGAATCCAGAAGCCTGCAACTCCACGCTGAACCCGCCTGACCCGGAGAGCGGCATCGCACTACAATGACAGGCCGCTCGGACCGCAAGAAACGCCGTTCAGTCGCGCGTTAGTGTCCTGCCATTACTGAGTCAGAAGCCTGCCGCCCGTGGAAACTACGAACAACGAGACCGGTATGAATGTCGATGAGCCAGACCCGCTGGCCGGTGAAGCGCGGCTCATGCACGACCGGCTGGCCAAGGTCGAGGCGCTGCGCGAGCGTGGGATTGATCCTTACCCTCGCAGCTTTCACCGGTCGCATACCACCGCGGAGGCGGTAGAGCTGCTGGAGTCGGCTGAAGGAGCCGCGGGCGATTCGGAGGAGGCGGTCAAGACCGACGAGGTGACGGTGGCCGGCCGGATCATGGCCCGCCGCGGGATGGGCAAAGCGTCGTTCATCGACCTCATGGACGCCTCCGGCCGTATCCAGCTGTTCGGCCGCCGTGACGTGCTCGGAGACCGGTTCGAGCTGATCGACCTGCTGGACCTTGGCGACATCGTTGGTGCGTCCGGCCCGGTCATCCGGACGCGCAGAGGCGAGCCCAGTGTAGAGATCACCTCGATAACCGTCCTGACAAAAGCGATCCGGCCGCTGCCGGACAAGTGGGCCGGGCTGCAGGACATAGAGGCGCGCACGCGCCAGCGCTACCTCGACCTGATCTCAAACGAACGCGCCATGCGAAACGCCCGGCTCCGCCCGGCTATCGTCGCATCGATGCGGAAGTTCATGCAGGGCCGCGGCTTCGTCGAGGTCGAGACGCCGATGCTCGTGCCCGTGGCGGCCGGCGCATCAGCGCGGCCGTTCACAACGCATCACAACAGCCTGAACCGTGACCTGTACCTGCGCATCGCCACCGAGCTGCCTCTCAAGAAACTCATCGTCGGCGGCATGGAGAAGGTGTTCGAGATCGGCCGCCTGTTCCGCAACGAGGGCGTCGACCACGATCACAACCCCGAGTTCACGACGATGGAGAGCTACGAGGCGTTCGCCGACTACACCAACGTGATGGAGATGGTCGAGCAGCTGGTTTCGACCGTCGCGCAGGAGACGACCGGCTCGATGAAGCTGCAGCCGCTCGAAGACGGCGGAGAAGTGATCGACCTGACGCCACCGTGGCCGCGGCTCGACCTGCGCGAGGAGATTATCAGGCGCGCAGGGATCGATTTTCTCGAGTGCGACGACGTCGAGTCGCTGTCGCAGGCGATGCGGGAGCGCAACATCCACGTCGAACCCGGCCTTTCGTGGGCCAGGCTGCTCGACAAGGTGATCTCGACCGCGGTCGAGCCGAACATCATCCAGCCGGCGTTCCTTGTCGACTACCCGGTAGCGATGTCACCGCTGGCGAAGCGGAAGCCGGGCACAGACGGGATCGTCGAGCGGTTCGAGGCGTTCGCGCTCGGCAGCGAGCTGGCGAACGCCTTCACCGAGCTCAACGACCCGGTGGACCAGCGGAAGCGGTTCGAGGAGCAGGAGCGCATGCGGCAGGAGTTCGCAGACGACGAGGCGGACCGGCTGGACGAGGACTTCCTGGTTGCCATCGAGCACGGCATGCCGCCGGCGGGCGGACTGGGCATCGGCATCGACCGTCTCTCCATGCTGATCTCACGCGAAGAGTCGATTCGCGAAGTTATCCTGTTCCCCCAGCTCCGGAACTGAGTGCTGCTCACACCGGCCACCGCCACACCACCCCACCAGAAACATGCTTGACCTGACCGAAATCGTACGAGACACCGAAGCCGTTCGCGCTGCGTTGGTTCGGCGCGGCGAATCCGAACCGCCGGTAGACCGCATCGTCGATCTGGACGTCGACCGGCGACGGCTCATTGCACAGGCGGACCAGGACCGCGCCACGAGGAACGCTGTCAGCAAGCGGATTGGTGACGAGAAGCGGAAGCCGACAGAGGACGAGATCGCCCAGATGCGGGAGACCAACGACCGCATCAAGACGGCCGAGCAGCAGCTCGATGAGATCCAGTCCGAGATCAGCGCACTGATATTGCCTCTGCCGAACCTGCCGCTGGACGATGTGCCGGACGGACTGGACGACGCGGCGAACGTGGTGCTGGAGACCTTCGGTGAGGAGATCGAGATCCCTGGCGCGCAGGCGCACTGGGACCTCGCCCCCGCGCTCGGAATCCTCGATCTCGAGGCCGGCGCATCCATCTCCGGCGCCAGGTTCTACGTGCTGCGAGGCAAAGGCGCCCGGCTGAGCAGGGCGCTATCGGCGTGGATGCTCGACACCCACTCAAACGAGAACGGCTACACCGAGATCGAGCCGCCGCTGCTGGTGCGCGGTGAGACGATGACCGGCTCCGGCAACCTGCCGAAGTTCAAGGACAACCTCTACCGGGACGACGAGTCGGACCTGTGGCTCGTGCCGACGGCCGAGGTGGCGCTGAACGGGCTGCACCAGGGCCAGATCATCGAGCCGGGCAGGCTGCCATTAAAGTACGTCGCCCACACGCCGAGCTTCCGCAAGGAGCACACCGCGGCTGGGCGTGACGTGCGTGGTATCAAGCGCGTCCACCAGTTCGAAAAGGTGGAGATGTTCCGGTTTGTGGAGCCCGGGGAGTCGGAGCGTCACCTCGAGGAGATGCTGGCCGAGGCGCGGTTGCTATGCGAGCGTCTGGAGCTGTCATACCGCGTCGTGAAGCTGTGCGCAGGCGACATCGGCTTCCAGTCTGCGAAGACGTTCGACATCGAGGTGTGGGCGCCGGGCTCTGGCGAGTGGCTTGAGGTGTCGTCGATCTCCACCTGCACCGATTTCCAGGCCCGCCGCAACAACACCAGGTACAGGCCGGCGGCCGGTGAGCAGGCGCGGCTGCCGCACACGCTGAATGGCTCCGGCCTGGCGCTACCGCGGATCTGGATCGCGGTGATCGAGAACGGCCAGCAGGCGGACGGATCGGTCGTGATCCCCGAGGTGCTGCGGCCCTACACCGGTTTCGATGTGATCGAGCCGGCCGGCTAATCGCCAGGGTAGACAGCGGCGCGCTGGTACTGCTCGGGCCAGTAGTCGAGCGTGTCGCCGAGCTCGGCTGCGGCGTGCAGCGGCCAGTACGGGTTCCTGAGCAGCTCGCGGCCCATGAAGATCACGTCGGCCTGCTCGTTCTGAAGTATCTCCTCGGCCTGGCGCGGCTCGGTGATCATGCCGACCGCTCCCGTCGCGATGTGAACCTGCTCACGAATCGCCTCGGCGAACGGCACTTGGTAGCCGGTGAACGGCGTGAGGGTCTGCGCGGGTGAGTTGCCGCCCGACGAGGTGTCGATCAGGTCGACACCGGCATCTTTCAGCCAGCCGCAGAGCCTGATCGAGTCTTCGAGGTCCCAGCCGCCTTCGACGTATTCTGTGGCCGAGATGCGAACGAAGAGGGGCAGATGATCGGGCCAGACCTCGCGCACTGCCCGCGCGACCTGGAGCGGGAAGCGGGCGCGGTTCTCCGGCGTTCCGCCGTAGTCGTCTTCCCGGTTGTTCGAGATCGGCGACAGGAACTCGTGCATGAGGTAGCCGTGCGCGAAGTGCAGCTCCAGCACATCGAATCCGGCCGTCAGCGCCCGCTCCGCCGCTGAACGCCACGCCTCGACGAGCTGGCCGATCTCATCGACGCCCAGAGCGCGCGGCACGGCCAGGTTTTCGTCGAACGGCAGGTCCGACGGACCTACCGGCTGCCAGCCACCCTCGGACTCCGACAGCAATCTCCCGCCTGTCCATGGCTGCGCGGTCGATGCCTTCCGGCCGGCATGCGCGATCTGCATCGCGGGAACAGCGCCCTCGGAGCGGATGAAGTCGGCGATCGGCCTGAACGTCTCAGCCTGCTCGTCGTTCCAGACCCCGGTATCCCAAGGGCTTATTCGGCCTTCGGGAGAGACAGCCGTAGCCTCGGTCATCACCATCCCGGCGCCGCCCGACGCCCGGGTGCCGAGGTGGACTGTGTGCCACTGCGTTGGGCGGCCTTCGTCGGCCGAGTACTGGCACATGGGCGCGACGAAGAGACGGTTGCGGAAGGTCACGTCCCGGATCGTGATAGGCGAAAAAAGCTTGCTGATCGTTCGGTCCTTTCGAGATGGCCGGTGTTACACGCGGCCCGGTAGAGAGCGGGCGTACACAACACGCCGTGCGGTACGTCTACGGAGCCGCTAGATGTTAACGCCGTGGGAGCGCAGACGGAGGCCGGCCGCAGGAACCTACGGAGTCGAGAACCTGATCGAGTAGTCGAGTGAGCCGGTCACGTGCGGTGTGACCACGCTCACCGCGACCACCAGTTGCTCATCGCCTGCGGGGCCGCTCACGGTCGTCCCTGCCACGGCGTTCGAGTCGATGAAGAGCCGCTTCACCTCTGCCGGGGCGTCACGGGTGTCGCGAATCACCTGCACAACGTACTCCACCGGCAGCCGGTCGTTGATCAGCGCAAACCCGGCGCTGTCCCAGCCGTCGGTGTCATCGGTCGAATCGCTCCACCCGATCTCCGGGATCGAGAAGTCGTCGAAGCAGGCGCCGCGGTCGTGGATGGCGTCGTCCGTGATGTACTCGATCCGCAGCAGGACCTCCGACCCGGCGTAACGAGACAGGTCCACCTCATCGCGCACCCACTCGCCGCTCAGGCCTGTGAGCCCGGGGCCGAACGCGGTGCCGTTCGGGTTGCCGAACGAACTGCGGTCCGAGGCGAGGATCTGCCAGGTCGTTCCGCCGTCCTCGGATACCTCGATGTAGGCGAAGTCCCAGTCTTCCTCGATCGCATACCACGCCCAGTACTCGAAGGTGGCGGTGTCGACGTCATGGAGGTCGACCGTGCGGGTGAGTGTGGTGTCTATGGAGTCGCCGGCGTTGGACCACCAGCAGGTTTCGCCCGAGCGAGGTTGCGCCGGGAACACCTGTCCCGTCGGATTGGCCCTGAACTCGATGGTCAGCTCGTCGCCGGCGTCCTCAACGACGTGATAGATCGTGCCGAACGGCCGGACAGACCCGGACACGTTCTCAGGCACCTCGACCGTGTCAAACCTGCGGGCCTGCACATTGCGCTCCGGGTGGGAGAACCTGCCCGACTCGTCGTCAACGAAGTTCGCCACCACCCAGTCCGAGAACAGGTCGACAGCCGACTCGGTGAAACCCATCCCGCGTAAGACCGCACTCACCGAATCGAGCCCGTCTTCCTGGTGATCCACGATCGCCCGCAGCGTCTCCATCCCGCCGTAGTGGGCCGCGAGGTATTCGAAGAAGAGGGCAGACGCGCCGTAGTTCGGCGAAGCCTGGAAGATCTCAGGCTCCCACTGGACGAGCGAGGTGTTCGGCTGACCCAGGAACGCAAGCACCGAGTTGGTCGGCAGCCCGGCGACACCGGACGCCACCTCGGCCATCCCCTCGTTGAGCCACGACTCTTCACCGGCATCTGCGGCCCAGTGCACCGCGTGCTGCAGCTCGTGGGCCAGTGTGCCCTGGTAGCCGGCGCCGCCCAGCGTCAGCAGGTTGGCCGAGATGTAGATCGCCTCACGCTGGTTGCTGTCCGGCTGGATCAGCACCGGGTACTCGTCGATGCCGCTGAAGTATCCTGCCACGCCGGGCCGCAGCTCGCCGTGAAAGATGACGATGCGACCGTCGTTGTCTATGCCAGGTGTCCAGACGTTGCCAAATGAGCCGATGACCGCGGGCCAAATCTGGTTCTCGAACTGCGCCGCCGCCTGCGCCAGCCTGCCCTGGTCAGGCTCGAACCGGTCTTCGAACACCCAGTAGGCGTTCTCGGAGACATGCCGGACATTGGCTGACACGGTGACGGTGCCATCGGCGCGACTCACACGCCAGTCCAGCCGGTCACCAACCTCCAGCGTTCCCGGCGCGGGCGAGGCCAGCCGCGGCACCGGCTGGTCGGTCTGCAGCGTCAGCCTTCGAGCAAGCTCGTACAGGTCGCGGTCGGGCGGAACCGGGATCCCGGTCGTGATGACTCCACCTGATGCGGGTGTTGCGCCTGGCGTTCCCACATTCGGTGCGGCGGTTGATGTTGGCGGTGGCGGTGAGGGTTGCGATGTCGCCGTAGAGCTCGGAGCTACCGTCTCCGCTGGCGAAGTCGCAGTGGCGCGCTGGTCGGTCTCCGGCTCAGGTTCGCTCGTGCATGCGACCAATGCGACGGCAACAATCATCAACAGCGAAAGCGCTACTCGGACGGGCACAGATCGGCCCTGGAATGAAGACCGGGATATGAGTTGCAT
>JANQEF010000026.1 GCA_028278465.1 Dehalococcoidia bacterium
GCGCTTAGACCAGCGCCTTGTCCAGCTTCTCCTTGATGTAACCCTTCGGCACGGCGCCGACCACCTGGTCGAAAGGAGCGCTGTCCTTGAAGATCAGCAGCGTCGGGATGCTGCGCACACCGTACTTGGCTGACGTCTGCGGGTTGAAGTCAACGTTCAGCTTCGTGAACTTGACCTTGCCGTCGTATTCGCTCGCAAGCTCGTCAACAACCGGCGCGATCATCTTGCACGGCCCACACCACTCGGCCCAGAAGTCCACAAGTACCGGGACATCGGCGTCCAGGACGCTCTCCTGGAACTCGCCGTCATCTACGTTAACTGGCTTTGCCATTAATGCTTTTCCCTTCAGAAATCCCTTACGGGAGTTCGTGCTGAAACCTTCGTGCTAGTTCAGCGATTCACATAGTTAGATAGCGATTCGCCGTTCGAGATTCAGATTGCTGGCGTTTCGCCGGGGTCAACTTTGCCCGTAACGGCGCTTCGAAGCACTTCGCCTAGTCCGCCGCGACCTCCGTTCCACTGCTCACAGGCGCCTTCACAAGAGTAACACTGCGCAGTTCGAGCCCGGGCACGGATGGCGACGGATCAGGGTCTGTGCTGTCCTGCATCTCAGATGCGACATTTGCGAAGAGCTCGGTGGCTGCGACGTAGCCTGCGTGCGGCATATCGAGCTTCGCGAAGCCTGTGATCACTTCTGCGCCGCCGTCTGCGATTATCCGGACCCTGTCGCCGGCCTTGATCCCGGCATCGTCGGCGTCCGCGGTGTTGAGGTGCACCGTTTCATCACGCTCGGCGTAGTTCATCTCGCCCCTGCGCAGCACCCGCATCTCGCGCTCGGGCTGGTGCAGCACACGGCCCGGCAGGAGGACAAGGTCCTTTGAAGGCCGCTCAGGCGCCTTCATCTCGAACTCCATGTCCGTGAACTCGGGAAGGTTGTCGTGCGCCTCACCCTCGAACAGGACCGGCGTGCCGGCGTCTTCATCGGAGGTACACGGAGCCTGGATGCCCTTAGAAGAGAGGCGCTCGTATGTCATCCCTGCATATCCGGGAACGGCCGATCGAATCTCCTCGAAAACGGCCTCCGGCGACTCGAAGTCGAAGCCAGCAACACCCATCTCTTTAGCTACCGCCGAGATCAGCTCCCAGCCGGCGACTTCGTCGTTCTTACGCTCCGCCGCCTGCCGCACCTGCTGCACCCGTCGCTCAAGGTTCGTGACGGTCGAGGTCTGCTCGGCATATGTTGCGGCTGGCACCACCACGTTCGCCGACGCTGTCCACGGCGTGTCGAAAACGGCGGAGACCGCAAGGAAGTCGAGCGAGCTCAGCGCGTGGGCCACATCGCCGTAGTTGCTGTCGCCAGCGTCCAGGCCGTCGGCCATCACTACCGCGGCCTTGATGTCGCCAGAGCGCATCCTGTCGAATAACTCGGAGACGCCAGCGCCCGGATCACTCGGGATAGACGCCGACCAGAGCTGTTCCAGCGTCGACACGGCGTCAACGGAACCGAGCGGCCGGTTTCCGGGGAGCGAGTTTGGCGCGCACCCGACGTCCCAGGAGCCATTAGTGTTGGCGCCGTCGAACAGGGGGAAGATCCCGCCGCCCCGGTGGCCGATGTTGCCGCACTGCAGCGCCAGGTTGATGACGGCGTTCGTGAGGTCGATCCGGCGGTCTTTGCCGATAGTGTCGACACCGAACAGGATGGCAGCAGGCGAGTTCTCTGCATATATGCGCGCCGCCTGCCGCACCCGGTTTTCGTCGAGTCCGCAGACCTCGGCCACCTTGCCGGGGTCGAAGTCCCACAGCGCCTGCTTCAGTTCAGCCTCGTCCTTGGCGTCGTCTCCAGGATCACGGTCCTCCAGCGACTCGTCCTCGATCACCCTCGCCATGCCGGCGGCAAGGATGTGCTCGGTGCCGGGCAGCACCTTGAGCCACTCGGTGGCGTAGCGGGTGAGCGCGGTCTCACGGGAATCGATGACGATGATCCTGGCGCCTTCACGTGCCGCCTTCTTGACCGGTACGGCGAGCACGTTCTGTTCTTCGGTCGGGTTGCCGCCGATCACCACGATGCACTTTGACTGCTCAAGGTCCCAGATCGGGTTGGTTGAGCCGGTCGCGCCCAGCCGCTCGCGCATCGTCTCGAACACCTCGGGAACGGTGTTCAGGCCGGAGTCGACATTGTTGGTCCCGAGGCCGACGCGTGCGAACTTGCCGGCGACGTAGTTGTCTTCGTTCGAGCCACGCGGCGAGGCGATCACCGCGACCTCTGAAGGCGAGTATTTCTTCAGCGCTTCAGCGATCGCCGAGACCGCAACAGACCGCTCGACCTTCTTCAGTATGCCGTCTTCACGCACATACGACGACTTCAGCCGGTTCTTGTGGTTCGGGTAGTCGTAGGCGAACTTGCCCTTGAAGCAGGCCTGCCCGCGGTTCGCCTCGCCAGCCAGGTCGCCGCGGAACCTGATCACCTTGTCGAAGCGATTCACCTCGGCGACCATCTCGCAGCCGACCGAGCAGTTGGTGCAGATAGTCGATACCTGCGTCTTCGCCTTCTCCCACTTGTAATCGCGCTCCACCAGCGCGCCGGTGGGACAGACGTCGATGCAGGCGCCACAGAACTCGCAGCCGGACTCGAGCAGCGATGTTCCGTGTGATGTGCCAACGAGCGCTACGCCTGATCGGCTGGTGAGCGTCAGCGCAGTGTCGAAACGGACCTCCTCGCAGACGCGCACGCAGCGAGCGCAGACGATGCAGAGGTTGTAGTCGCGGTCGTAGAACGGGTCGTCGGTGTGGATCGGCAGGTTGCGGCGGTGGTAGTTGAGCGGGGTCCGCAGGTCCAGCTCCAGCATGCGGACTGTGTCTTTCAGCTCGCAACGCTCGTTCTTCGGGCAGATGGTGCAGCGGTCGGTGACCGCCACGTGGCGCTGGCAGATGTCCTGCGGGCCGCAGAGTTCGATGCGGTGGCAGGTGAGACAGCCGTGTGGGTGCTCAGACATCAGCATCTCGATGATGCCCTGGCGGAGTCCGATCACCTCTTCTGAGTTGCTCGTCACCTGCATGTCCGCGGCGGCCGGCAGCGTGCAGGACGCAGTGGTCATCTTGCGGCCGTTGCTCTCGGTCTCGACGATGCAGGCGCGGCAGGCGCCGTACGGCTTCATCTCAGGGAAGTAGCACAGGTACGGGATGTAGACGCCGGCGTCGATCGCCGCCTGCAGCACGGTCTGGCCGGGCTTAGCGGTGACGCTCTTGCCGTCTATGGTGAACGCTATCTCGTCTGCCATCTACGGACGTGTCCTTGTGGGCAGGATCATTGAGCCGTCCTCGAACGGTCCCGACGGCTCCAGCGATCCCTCGATGCGCTGCTTGAACTCATCTCCGAAGTACTGCAGCGCCGATGACACCGGGTTGTAGCCGAGTTGGCCGTGGCCGCACAGCGACCCGACCTTCATGTTGGTGCCGACCTTTTCCAGCAGATCGAGGTCGCCTGCTCTCGACTCGTTCTTGCACATGCGGTCGAGCACCTCGAGCATGTGCGTGTTTCCCAAACGGCACGGGAAACACTTCCCGCACGACTCGAACTGCGTAAATGCGATCAGCGAGCGGATCAGGTCGACGACGTCCGTCGTCTCGTTGCCGACGATGATGCCGCCGGAGCCGAGGATCGCACCTGCCTTCGACATCTCGTCGAAGTCTATTGCCACATCGAACGCCTCTGAACCGAGCACGCCGCCGAGCGGGCCGCCGGTCTGCAGCACCTTGATGTGGTCGCCGCCGGTGACGCCGCCGCCGATGTCCTCCAGTACCTGCCGGATGGTCATGCCCATCGCCACCTCGTACATGCCGGGGTGCTTGATGTGGCCTGACAGGCAGACGATCGCCGTGCCGGTCGAGCCCTCGGTGCCGGTCGACTTGAACCACTCTGCGCTGTTGGTGTCGATCGACGGCACGTAGGAGATGGTCTTGACGTTGTTGATGTTGGTCGGCTTCTGCCACAGGCCAGCGGCGGCCGGGAACGGCGGCTTGAAGCGCGGCGTCGACCGCTTGCCCTCGATCGCCTCCATCAGCGCTGTCTCTTCACCGGCCACGTACGAATCGCCGGTCAGCGAAACCTCCATCTCGAACGAGAAGCCGCTGCCGAGGATGTTCTCGCCGAGCAGCCCGGCGTCGTAGGCATCGCGGATCGCCTTGCGGGTCGCCTCGATAGGGATCTCGTGCCCCTGCCGGATGAAGACGTAGCCGTGCGTCGAGTTGGTGGCGTAGCCGTTGATGATGAGACCCTCGATCAACATGTGAGGGTCGTTTTCTAGGATGCCCTTGTCGTTGAAAGCGCCAGGATCGCCTTCCTCGCAGTTGCAGAGCACGTACTTCACCGGCGCCGTGTTCGGGGCGAGGAAGCTCCACTTCAACCCGGTCGGGAAAGCTGCGCCTCCGCGGCCGCGCAGGCCGGAGGCCTTAACCTCGTCGACGATGCCCTCGGGCGTCTGCTCATTCAGCGCCTTGTTCAGCGCCGAGTAGCCGCCGTTGGCGATGTAGTGCAGCAGGCTGTGCGGGTTGGTCGAGCCGAAGTTCTTCGTGACGATACGGGTCTGCTTGCCGAAGGCATCGATGTCTTCGATGTGCGGCAGCGTTCCAGGCCGCTTTGACCGGTCGCCCCAGTAGGCGAAGGCCCGCTCGGCCACCGGCTCGCCGTTCTTCACGTGCTTGTCGACGATCTCGGTGGCCAGTTCTGGCGTTACATTGCCGTAGAGCACCCGCGGCTCGCCCGGCATCTGCACGTCGACGATCGGCTCCAGGTACATCAGACCTATGGCGCTCACCGGCGTGATGTTCGCATCTACGCCCGATGACTCGACGGCCTCTTTGACGCTGGCCATCACCTCGTCCGAGCCGGCGGCCTGGCCGGATGTGCCGCCCTGCACCCTGATCCACAGCTTTCCGGAGTCGGCAAGCTCCGCCCAGCGGGCGTTTGCTCTTTCGACCAGTTCCTCGAACTTTGAGGGCATGTTGCGGGTCCAGTTCCCGTCGTGTGTCTGTTTGACTAGTCAGATCCGGCTTTACGAAGGCTTGCTGCGAGCTTGGCGGCCGATTCGACCGTCACGCGGCCCTTCATGTGGTGGTCGACGGCTATCACCGGCGCGTTTGCGCAGGCGCCGAGACAGGTGCTGTAACGCAGCGTCACCGAGCCGTCCTTGGACGTCGCCTCTTCCTCAACACCAAGCTCGCCCTGCACCGCCTTGAGGATCTGCTGCGCGCCCAGCAGGTGGCAGCTCGGGCCCCAGCAGACGTCGAGCGTCACCTTTCCCGGTGGCGTGAAGCGGAAGTTGGTGTAGAACGATGCGACGCTCCACACCTCGTTGATGGAGGTCTTCGAGTGGTCCGCAACCTCTTCGATCGCCTCGTCCGGGATGTAGTGGAGAGCGTCCTGCACGGCGAGGAGCGAAGAGAGGACGGTGACTGTCGGCTGCTGCTGCGATGAGATGGCGTGCCTGATGCGTTCACGCAGCTTCGCCGCCGTGTCACTGGTTGCAGTGGTCAACTGTCAGTCTCGCTCGCTTAAAAGTGCGGTCTCGGATCGCCGCCGAAAGGCCTGTTACAGGTGCTGGCGGGCGGCCATTGAGAATTCGGTCACAATCCTAGCAACTGTTGGCGAGAGCAACAACGGTGGTGGAATGATCCTCCCTCCCAGCTTGGGAGGGAGATAGAGGGAGGGTCGTTAGTTTCCTCTCCCAGCGGCAGACGATGAGGTAGAGGTGTTCACCTTGTCATCTCGACCGAGGGGAGAAATCTGACTGGTCACGATGGGACAGCTTCTCCCTCATCCTGCACCTTCTCCCGCTGGGAGAAGGAAGATCCTCCCTCCAAGCTTGGGAGGGAGTTAGAGGGACGGTCGGTTGTGACGCCATCCTGAGCCTGTCCAAGGGTGGCAGTCGTCCCGGCTCTGCCGGGACCGGGCGGGGCAAGCACCGCCCCTACCAAAAGCAACCTACACCACCGGTGACGTGCCGCCGTCTACGTTCAGTGATGCTCCAGTGATGTAGCTGGCGCGCTCTGAGCACAGGAAGGCGATCGCATCACCGGCCTCCTTCGCCTCGCCGATCCGCCCGATCGGGACTCCACTGCCAACCTTCTTCCAGTGGTCTTCCAGCGTGTATGACGAGTCTTTTGCGTTCATCGTCTCCCAGCGCGTCCTGTGCTGGCCGCTCTTCAGCACGCCGACGCACACGGTGTTGACCCGGATGTTCTCGGGCGCGAACTCCTTCGACCACGCCTTGGTGAGCGAGATTCCGGCGGAGCGTGAGAGCGAGGTTGGCTGAGTGCCGGGACCAGCTGCCTTGCCGCCGGGCGTCGTGGTGTTGACGACTGCGGCGGCAGAAGACTTCCGCAGGTGCGGCAGCGCGTTGCGCATGCAGTAGACGGCGCCGAAAACCTTGAGCTGCAGGTCCTCGGAAAGCTGGTCGTTCGTCATGTCCTCGAGGGTCGAAGCCGAAGATGTGCCAGCGTTGTTGACGAGGATGTCGAGGCCGCCGAACTCACCGACAACGCGGTCAATGGCAGCTTTCACAGAACTCTCGTCTCGTACGTCGGTCGACACGCCGATCACATCACCGCTGCCGCTCTCCGCCTTGATGTCGGCAACCGCCTCATCGAGCTTCGACTGGGTGCGGGCGATGATGGCTACCTTTGCTCCTTCGGCAGCCATCGCGGCTGCGGCCGCCTTGCCGATGCCGTCGCTGCCGCCGGTGATGAATGCCACTTTTCCTGCGAGGCCGAGGTCCATTTGGAGATTCCTTTGGGTGAGATGTGGGGTCAGCAGTAGATGAAAGATGAAAAGCCCGATGCTGGTCTGCGCGCCGGATTATAGAGGCAGCCAGAGCCCGGTCGGAGCAAAGACGCGGCCGCCGTGTATTTCTTAAGTGCGCGGGGATAGAATCGAGCTTCTGTGGCGTCTCGAAAGACATAACCAGCCGCTCCCGACACCTACGCAACCGCCGAAAGCCCGAAACGCAAGATGACACCTGGCAACTCGAACGACAGCAACCGGCGCTTCAAGCCGCTCACCGTGCCGCGCCGCACAGTCATGGGCCCCGGCCCGAGCTCGGCGAACCCGGCCGTGCTGCGTGCGATGTCGCTGCCGGTCATCGGCTACCTCCACCCGGCGTACTTCGACGTGCTGGACGAGGTCGAGACGATGCTGAAAGAGGTGTTCAAGACGGAGCAGCGGGCGTTCGCTGTGGCGGGCGCCGGATCGGCCGGCATGGAGGCCGGTTTGCAGTCGATCCTCGAGCGCGGCGACAAGGTGATCATCTGCTCGTACGGATACTTCTGTGAACGGCAGGTGCTCATGTGCGAGCGCCTGGGCGCAGAGGTGGTTGAGCTGAGGTCCGAGTGGGGCAAGGCGTTCGACCCACAGCAGCTCTCAGACGCACTGCGGCAGCACCCGGACACGAAGCTGGTCGTCTCGATCCACGCCGAGACATCGGCGGGCACACTGCATCCGATCAAGGAGATGTCAGACATCGCGCACGCCGCGGGTGCGCTCTTCATGACAGACACCGTGACGTCGCTGGCGGGCTGCGAGGTGGACTTCGACGGCTGGGACCTCGACTTCGCCTACTCGGGCAGCCAGAAGTGCCTGGCGGCGCCTCCCGGGATCAGCCCGGTGGCGATATCGGAGCGGGCGCTTGACCACATCCGGGCTCGCGAGACGTTGCCCTCGAGCTGGTATCTCGACCTTTCGCTGATCGCCGACTACTGGGGACCGGAGCACAAGCATCACCACACCAACCCGGTAAACATGGTGTACGGGCTGCGGGAGGCGCTGGCGCTGACGCTGAACGAGGGGCTGGAGACTCGCTGGCTGAGGCACGAGCGCGTGGCGGCGGCGCTGCGGGCCGGGCTGGATGCACTGGGCCTGGAGTCGCCGGTCGAGGAGTCGGCGCGGCTTAACCAGCTTACCGTCGTCTCGCTGCCAAAGGGCGTCGACGACGTGAAACTGCGAGGCCAGCTGTTCGACATGTACGGCATCGAAGTCGGCCGTGGCCTCGGCCAGTTCGCGGGCAAGGTGATCCGCATCGGCCTGATGGGCGAGTCATGCGTTCCCGCCAACGTCTTCAACCTGCTGAACGCGCTCGAACGGCTGCTGCCAGAGCACGGCTACGAGACCGGCAAAGGTGTCGGCACCGGCGCCGCTGCGGCGAAGCTGGCGTCTGAGCCTGCGCCTCTCTACTAGCGGCGGATTCGTCTCAGCAGCCTGAAAGGCAGCTTCAGCAGTGCCACGAACCTGCCGATGAAGTAGCCGCCGACCTCGCGGACCTCGGACTTGAAGTGCGCCGGGTCGTGAATCGCCGGCGGAACCGAGCTGCGGCTCAGTCCGGTCAGACCCGAAGTAACTGACCAGTTAGTCATCTGCCTGCGGGCCCGGTCCATCTCCCGCCTGTGCGGAGAGTCGTGGCGAGGCCGGCCACGGGGCGGCGGGATCCTGTCACGGTTCCTGTTCATTGGCGTCACCTGTCCCGGCGTTAGTGCGGCGGTCTGGTGGAACCATCTTAGCCGAGCACAGTTGAAGGCTGGCTAATTCTTGCTACTCATCGTCGCAGGACTTTGCCGGGCAGCGTGTACGATCTCCGCGCTCACTCATCCCGGAACTCTCGAATGACCACTGAACCCGGCTGGCAAACCTCTCTTGAAGACGGCCTCGTCATGCGCGGCGCGGTGGCGGCCGACGCCGATCACTTCGCCGAGTACAGCACTCGTATGCACTCGGACGACGACGAGCCGGCAATCTGGATTGAGCAGTGGGTCCGCGACCTGCTGACAAAGCCGCACCCGTCAATGAGCCTCGACGACGTGATCATCATCGAGGACACGGCCACCGGCCAGGTCGTCTCGTCGTGCACCTACTTCCAGCAGGCGTGGAGCTACTGCGGCATCCCGGTGCCGTTCGGCCGGCCAGAGCTGGTCTCGACGCACCCCGACTATCGCAACCGCGGCCTGATCCGCCGCCAGTTCGACCTGATGCACCGCTGGGGCGATGAGCGCGGACACCTGGTACAGGGCATCACCGGCATACCGTACTACTACCGGCAGTTCGGCTACGACATGGCGCTGGACATGGGAACCGACATGATCACCGCCACGGCGCTGTTGCCGAAGTGGAAAGAAGAGGACAAGCGGGCCGTGCGGCTGCGCGCTGCCGAGCGTTCGGATGTGCCGTTGTTGCTGGAGCTGCGGGAGAAGGCGGCGACGCGGGCGCTGTTTTCCGTCCATGTGACGCCGGAGGAGCTCGAATACCAGCTGTTCGACCGGCACGAGGACAGTGCCACTGCAAGGTCGCCGTTCATCATCGAGGACGCATCAGGCACGGCCATCGGTTCGATCGTGTTCACG
Source organism: Dehalococcoidia bacterium (assembly GCA_028278465.1). Lineage (GTDB taxonomy): Bacteria > Chloroflexota > Dehalococcoidia > Lucifugimonadales > Lucifugimonadaceae > JAJCYX01. The sequence goes on from JANQEF010000026.1 coordinate 9,385, forward strand.
CTCGTGTCCGAGCTCAAGAAGATGGACGTGATCTCGCTGGATTTCACCGAACTTCCGATGTTCCGGAGTCTTACCGAACCGGTGCTGAAGTGCCTGCGCGAGCACATCGATGGCCAGTCGAAGAAGGTCCGCGATTCGATCGAGCGCGTTTTCATAGCGCTGCCTGAGGAGCATCCTGCGAGGCCGTTCCTGGGAAATCAGTTCTTGCGCCGTGACCTCGGCTACGCGTGGTACGTGCGCACGCCGGATCTGCCGAAGCTGCTGATGCTGATTGCACCGAAGCTGGAGGAGCGGCTGGTCGGAACAGTGTTCGAGGGCCTGACCGCGGAGAAGGCGCTGAACTTCTATCGGACAGGGCTAAACCTGAAGTTCGAGGATGGCCGGCTGGCGGCTGTTGAGCCGCTGAGGTTCCCGGAGCGAAGAGGCTCCGCCGCTTCCCTGCCCGACCTCACGTTCCTGCAGCTGCTGTTCGGCCGGAAGTCGATCGGGGAGCTGGCGGACTCGATGGTGGATGCGCGTGCGGACAAGGAGGAGGACGAGCTGTTGCTGGACACGCTGTTCCCGAAGATGCCGTCAGACACCCGCTTCACGATTAGTTAGGGGAACCTCCCTCCCAGCTCCGGGTGCCGTCCGGGCTCAGCGTGTTGGTAGGGGCGGTGCGTGCTGCGCCCGATGACGCCGGAGGCGGCACGATTGTCATCCCGAACGTCGGGTACCCGCTCGCGGGTGAGGATCTGACCTCTCAACCTGCGACCAGTTCTCCCTCATCCTGCACCTTCTCCCGCTGGGAGAAGAAAGTTTTCCGAACTGAATCCGCATTCTCGAAAGCTTCCGTGCGGCCGGCCAGTCAGATCCCTCGCGTGCGCTCGGGATGACAACGGCTTGCCACACTCGCATTCTCCTCGCCGCTATGATACCTTGTACATCTATGCATTAGTGTTCAAGGTATTAACCGCTCCATGCAGATCGACAAAGACCTTGTTGCCGCCTCGGCCACGCCGCTCGTCCTGGCCATCCTCTCGGAGGACGAAAGCTACGGCTACGCCATCCTGAAGCGTGTCCGTGAGCTGTCGCATGGCAAGCTCGACTGGACCGACGGCATGCTCTATCCCCTTCTCCATAGGCTTCAGCGGCTCGGCTACGTGACGACCGAGTGGCGCAACCCGCCTGAAGGCCGGCGGCGTAAGTACTACGCCATCACAGAGGCCGGCGAGGCGGCGCTAAGAGAACATCAGCGCCAGTGGATCACCGTCTCAGAAGCGCTGCGGCAGGTGTGGCGAGACTCCGACCTCGAGAACTTCGCGCTGGGTGGCGCCTGATATGGACGGCCTGGAGGCACAGATAGCGCAGTGGCGTTCGTTCGTGGGCCAGAATCCCGCGCTGGCCGTTCAAGAAGTGGACGAACTGGAAGAGCACCTGCGCGAACAGATCGAAGACCTGACGACCTCCGGACTCGCTGAAGACGAGGCGTTCCTGGTGGCGATCAAGCGCATGGGCCCGGTCGACGATCTTGCTCGCGAGTTCGCCAGCGAGTACAGCGGACGACTGTGGAAACAGCTCACTTCGGCGGAAGACAGCGTCCGGAAAACCGGCAGAGGCTGGTTGACAGCGGTGTGGTTCGCCCTGGCCGCAGCCATCACCGTCGAGCTAACGCTGCTGGTCGCCGGTTACCCGGACGACGAAGCGTCCTGGCTGGTGCGAAACGCCGGTCTCCTCGTGCTTCCGTTCCTTGCCGGCTACTTCGCACTCACACGCGGGATCACGGTTCGAAACGCCCTGTTCACGTTGGTCCCGTTCACCGTCGCAGCGCTCGCGATCAACCTCTATCCGTATGAAGAGACGTTGTCGGACGACTTCCCACTTGGTGGCGGCTCGTCTACGGAGCTGCTGGTCGCAGCGCACCTTCCTGTGCTGCTGTGGTTCGTGTGCGGTTTCGCTTACCTCGGCGGTGACCTGCGGACCCGCGAGAGTCGCATGAACTTCGTCCGGTTCACCGGTGAGTGGTTCATCTACTACGTGCTGCTGGCACTCGGTGGCGGCGTGCTGCTCGGGCTGACTGCGCTCATACTCGAACCCGCCGGCGTCGATGTGGAGCGCGTCATCGAGTGGGTGCTTCCCGCAGGGGCGGCCGGCGGCGTTTTGGTCGCCGCATGGCTTGTCGAATCGAAGCAGGCGGTCATCGAGAACATGGCGCCCGTGCTCACGATGGTCTTCACGCCGCTGTTTGCCGTGATGCTGGTTATCGCCGTTGTCGCCTACGCAGCGACGGGGATCGGCGCGGCATTCGATCGCGAACTGCTCGGAGCGTTCGATGCTCTGTTGGTCGTGGTCCTCGGGCTCGTCCTGTATTCGATCTCCGCCCGTGATCCGGCGGCACCACCGGGCTGGATGGACCGGGTCCAGTCGGTCGCTATCGTCGCGGCCCTGGTGCTTGACGCGATGGTTTTAGGGGTGATGATCACCAGAATCGGCGACCTCGGGTTCACGCCAAACCGTACGGCTGCCCTCGGCCTCAACATCGTGCTGTTCGTTAATCTCGCCGGCTCCGCCTGGTTCTCAGTGCGAGCGTTGCCCGGAAGCGGCACGTTCCACAGGCTCGAGAACTGGCAGATCGCCTACCT
>JANQEF010000272.1 GCA_028278465.1 Dehalococcoidia bacterium
TTCCTTCCATGTGGAGCCAGCCGAAGCCCGGAAACCTCCGCCGGGCCTCGGAACATCTCGAAAGGAGCCGGTGATAGACGTCCTGGCTCACCCTTGACGCCTCGCACAGGATGATCCAGACCGGCGACTCCATACCAAGACTGGTCGGGTCGAAGGCGGACTTGGTGCGAATGGTGAAGTGGCCATCGTTGCGGGAGCTCCCTCGTGACGGAATGGGGATCCTTATCTCGCCGGGGTCGAGCCGCGATGTGAAGCTCACTCCCGGCCACAGCTTCTGGAGGTCGCTGCTGAGTGACCCGGCGGGGTGCATGAATTCGGCGCGGGTCGCCTCGTAGTCCGCGGCCACGAGCCATGCCACGTGACCGGCGGCCTGTTCGCGGTAGCGTGAAAGGAACTCCAGCGTGGCAAGCAGCCCCTTCATCGAGGCCGTACGCGACTTGCCTCCTCTGTAGCCGCCGGCCACGAGCTGAGTCAGGTGTGTGTCGTCGAGGATCTCTTTCTGTGCCGGAGTGGGGTCGAAGCCCAGGATGTCGAAGATGTCTTCGCGAGTGAGTTTCATCGAGTAAGACTAAAGACTGTAGGGGTTCAGGCGCCGCCGGCGCCTATGCCATCGGGCCCACGATCTGAAATCCAGTCTAGGCATGGACGGTTCGATCTTCATGCGACGGGTCACCCTCGATGGCCGATGAGCGATCCGGATGTGACGCTACGTCCGGCCACCATCACACACCCTGACACCGCGCTTCATCGCCGCAGGACCCGTTCCTAGACTCGAATGAGGTCTGGGGCCGGTGAGCTATCGGCATCGGCCGAAAACCGGCGAGTGATGGGAGGCAGTGTTGGTATCTGAATCTGTGGTCAGCGATGTGCCAGGGAACACACCCGAAACGGCTCAAAAGGGCCTCGACTTCGAGATCGTCGATGAGACCTCTGCGGAACAGGTCAAGCGGGAGCAGCGGCTCCTGGCGTCTGCTCCAGGGGACTCGCCGAAACCCGAACCTCGAGTCCAGTCAGAGCCGGACCCAGGCACGGACATCGAACCGCACGTCGAAGCTGAACCGGCATCAGAAAGCTCACCCGCGCCATCCGCAAGGCCCCAAGAGCCTCGAACGTACTCGCAGGCCGAGGTCTCGAAGATGCAGGCGGCATGGGCGAAACAGATCGACCAGGCCCGTCGGTCCGAATCGAGAGCTAATGAGCAGCTGCGCGGGTTCAACGTGGACGCAGCAGTGGAAGCGATGCTCAGGAGCCAGGAAGCCGAGCTGGCGTCGGAAGTCGGTGTCGAAAAAGCAAGCCGACTGGTCAGGTCACTGCAGAACACAGCGGCGGTCCGCAAGTCGATCGACACACAGCAGCAACTTCGCCGCTCCGAGGCCGGGCGAATGCGGGCGATTGAGCAGCGAGAGCGACAAGCTCGCTTCATCGTCGCGCAGTCGCTGGCAAAGGAGCACGGAGTTGCAGCCGACGACTTCGAACTGCTCGTCTCGGCCTCTACACCGAAGGCGATGCAGGGGCTGGCGCACAGGCTTGGAGGCGCAGGCAAGGCCGCCGTGCGGGACCGCGTGCCTCCGGAGACACCTCAGACCCAGCTCGAAAACGGCTATCACGCAGGTCCTCAGCCGGAAAACGCCGAGCGGCGGCTCGACCGCATCCGTGCCAAGCCGTCGTGGGAGTGGACCGAGGCGGACCTGCAATACATGAAGACAGGTGAAGTGAGGTAACCATGGTTGAAACGGCGACGACGGGAAACCTTGCGCAGGCACAGAACACGATCATTCGCGAAGCGCGCTACACGCAGGAAGCGAACTCGCCCTCGTGGCAGCTGATCGAAAAGGTGCGGCTGCCGAAGGGCGCTTCGACGGTGCGGGTTCCGAAGGTCGGACAGTTCACGATCGCCGACCTTGTCGATGGGACGACGATCAGCGCCGAGCAGTCGATAAACATGAGTTTGGTCGACCTGACCGCGACCGAGCGCGGTGCGAAGATCATCATCACCGACAAGCTTGCCAGGCAGCACGGCTCGACAGACGTGTTCCGCATGATCGGCAGGCAGTTCGGTGATGCCGCGGCTCGCAAGCAGGACCAGGACGTGCAGGCTCTCTATCCTGGCCTGAATGGCGGCGTTGCGTTCGGAGCTGCCGGGGCGACCTTCACGCTCTCGAACTTCGCGGCTACGATCGCCAAAGGGCTCGGTGGCGGCGCTTCATCGACCGACTCAGACGGCTCAGAGCCGTTCGATCCGGACTACGCGGTGCATCACCCGCACGCGGTCTTCCAGGTCGTTAAGTCGGCGACCGCTATCGGCTCCGGCGCCAACCAGCGGATCAACGACCGCCAGGAGGAACAGCTGCTGAGACGGTTCTTCACCGGCATCGCATTCAACGGCGTCGACCTGTTCGAGTCGAAGAACCTGTTCGTCGATTCTTCGGGTGATGCCACCGGCGTGCTGGCGCAACGCGATGCGCTGATCGGCCTCACCAGCGTGGACTGGAGGACGGAGCGTGAGAGGGACGCGTCGCTGAGAGCGACAGAGGTCGTGTTCACATCGGACTATGGTGTGTTCGAGCTCGACGACACCCACGGCGCTCCGCTCCTGTACGACGCTGTGGCTCCATCCGACGCGGCATAGGGCGACGGTTCGAAGATTTTGGACTGGCAAGCGGCGGCTCGAGTTTCGGGCCGCCGCTTCAACGGGCAGGGATGAGGTGAGGAGATGCAGTTGCTGGCCACGGACAAGCAGGATCTGCTGGAGGCGCAGGGATTCGAGATCGCCGAGTTCACCGGGTTCGATCAACACTCGCTGCCGCTGTATGCGCACCGCGAGCTGGGTGACAAGAAACCGGGTGACGTGGTGATGCGGGTGCGAGTCGGCAACCCGGAGTCGCTCGATGACGGTGAGGCGACTTACCTTGCACGCAAGGCGTTCCACGGGATGTTTCCGTGGCAACCCGGCGCAGAGTGCTCACGCCGGACGTTTGTCGAGGTGAAGTTCTCGGAGACGGGCGAGGCGATCCGGGAGGAAGGACAGGCGAAGGGTTGCAGGTGGTGCAGGAAGTCGAAAGCCGCAGGCAAGCGTGGATCGCGGGCAGCGCCGAAGGGTGCGGGCTAAGTCCTGGTTCTTGCTTGAGTCGGTCCGGTTTCGGACGGACCATCTCCGCTAGATCTGTGCGCCCACGCCTTCCCGCTCCCTGTAGACGCTCTGCATCGCGGCCGCTGACCAGGCCAGGCGATCGCTTGCCGCCTCCAGAGACACCTCGACCTCGCTGAGAACTGTCGCCTGATCGCCATTCAGTTCAGCCGACCACTCGGCGACCAGGTTCTTCTGCCGCTTCTCCCGCCGAACGATCCTCAGCTGTTTCACGTCGAAGCCGTGCGACTTCTGCAGGTGAAGCTGCATGTAGGTACGCCGGAACCGAACCGGGCACAGGAACGGTTCTTCGGTCTCACACAACCCGCAAACGATCAAGCGCATCACTCACCTCGCCCGATGCTCGCCGCCACCGGCGAAACCCCGCTCGCGAACACGGCCGGCCATTCCGGCGCAGCCGTGCCGCGAGCCTCACCACCCCACATCCACTCCGCTCGGGAGCGCCATACTAGCACATATGTTCTATTAGTCCAACCACACTCGCCAGTCGGATGAGACATGCCGGACTTGATCTGCCAGACCCGGTCGCTGGAGCCTTGGGACGATGGACGCGTAGAGGAGGGTGACGGTGTGGACGTACGGCGTATCGACCTTGAGGGCGCTGATCTGCGCATCCGAGCGCAGGGCGACTGGCGTGGCTTCCGCTCGGGCGCCTGCGCGAAGGAGCCTGAAACCGCCGCATGGATCAAACGGGTCTGCGGCCACGGCAGTGTCTTTTTCGACGTCGGGGCGTGCGTCGGCAGCTACGCCCTGATCGCGGCGGCGCTCGGCTCAACCGTTCACGCTTTCGAGCCGGTGGCGGCTAACTACGCTGAGCTGCAGGCAAACACGTGGCTGAACGGTATGCACAGCCTCTCGGCATGGCCGGTCGCCTGCGCGAGCGAAGCGGGACCACTGAACATCAGCCTCTCCTCGACCTCACCGGGCGCGGCCAGCCACAGTGTTGGTTCCGTCAGTCCCGCCACTGGCTCCCGAGAGCCGAGGCTGATTCAGCGTGCAATCGGCGTTCGACTGGACGAATTCGTGAGGGACTTCCGGCTGCCGGATCCCACCGACATCAAGCTGGACGTGGATGGCGGTGAGGTCGAAGCGCTCGAGGGAGCGAGATATACGCTGAGCCGAGTCAGATCGATGATGGTCGAGGTCAGCCCCGACACGGCGTCTTCAGTAGCTGCGATCCTGCAGGCGGCAGGACTGGAGCAGACCGGCTCATGGCCGAGATCGGGCAGGCAGAGCAACCACCTCTTCGAGCGGCCTGCCTGACCGGACGGGTGTTCGGGTCCTCAGGCTGCGTCAGCGATAGGAGCCGGAAACTCCAGGTCAGTTTCCCCGTCGGACGTACTCTCGATCCAGCGACAGGACACGAGCGCGCCCTGGCTTATGAGACGACCTACGTTCTCATCGAGACTTCTGCGAACACGCTCAGCGGTCGGCGGATCAAACCTGAATGCGATCTCCGCCTCGTCCGGCCAGAACCAGAGGGAATCGCCATCATCCCCGAGGAAGAGGACCCCGGGCGATCTGCGCCTGCCTGAAGCCATCATGAATTCATGCTTCATCCGAGTTCGCCGCGACCCTGGCAACTGGTGACCAAACGGTTCCCGGGAACCCGCAAACACGCGCCGGCCCACGATCTCATCCGACAGATCCGCCGACGCCATCCGGCAGCCGTCGAACCAGTCCGTTACCACGGAATAGCGAACCTCTACGGCCCCGAACCCTGAGATGTGTTCCCGCTCGTCCATGAGCACAGTCTTGCGTCGCCCGAGTCCAAACTCATGCGCGTCTGCCCGCAGAAACCACGTCCCAAACACTTACTCTCGCGGCCGCACGGTGACACGGGTGTTGAACCGTAACCGGCCATCGGCGATAAATGAGTCACGAGGTGTTGGCGAGTGGAAAGGCGGCGGTGGATGGCGATCCTGGCCTACCCGAAAGACCTGGTCATGATGCTCGGGCGCTGGCTGCGAGCGTGGCTGGAGGTCGGGCATCGCCTGGCACAGATCGAGCTTGAGCTGCGCGACCAGGCCGGAGTGCGGGAACAGGAGATCGAGCGCCTCGAAAAGGCCATCTCATCGGTCTCTGTCTCGTACGAAGCCGGTTTCAGCCAGATCAGGCAGCGTCTCGAGGAGATGGATCGACGCCACGGCCAGGAGATGACCAACCTGGACAGGGCGCTTCAGAGCCGGGTAGACGAGTGGGCGCGCCAGCTTTCCGCCCAGATGAATCAGCTGTACGCCGCCGTGGCTCGCAACCCGGTCGAGGTTGCGGCTGGCGGCAAGACCGGCGGCAGGTGAGTTCCAACGCCCACCCCGCAACGACCTGTGGCACCACACGCTTGCGGCGTTCAATTCGATGCCGCAGCGCGGTGAATGGCTGGTGCCGAGGGTGGGATTCGAACCCACATGCTCCCGTTGGGAACCGCGGGGTTTAAGCCCGCTGCGTATACCGTTCCGCCACCCCGGCAGCGGTTTTCTGCAATGATATCCGGGCCAGCCATCCGGCCCGCATGTCGCATACCCAACACTCGCCACGCGCATCCATGTCATCAGAAGCCAGCCAGCAACCGGCAATCGGAATCATCGGCGGCACAGGCCTATACGAGTTGCCGGGCTTCGAGTCGGCGCAATGGGTGACGGTCGAGAGCGCGTTCGGCGAGCCGTCAGACCAGCTGCTGATTGGCGAATACGCGGGCCACCGGCTCGTCTTCCTGCCGCGCCATGGCCGCGGTCACCGAATCCCGCCGAGCGAGATCAACTACCGGGCGAACATCGAGGCGTTGAAGCGAGTGGGAGTGACTCGCATCGTCTCATTCAGCGCCGTTGGATCGCTGAGGGAGGAGCTGGAGCCGGGAACGTTCGTGCTTGTCGACCAGTACATCGACCGCACGTTCGCCCGCGAGAAGTCGTTCTTCGGTAGTGGCTTCGTCGCCCATGTCAGCATGGCTGATCCCATCTGCGCGACAACCTCGAAGTCACTGGCGGCCGGCGCAGACGAAGCGAACATTCGCTGCGTCAGCGGCGGCACATATGTCGTGATGGAGGGCCCGCAGTTCTCGTCGCGCGCCGAATCGGAGCTGCACCGTTCGTGGGGCGCAGACCTCATCGGCATGACCAACATGCCCGAGGCGAAGCTCGCACGCGAGGCCGAGATCTGCTACTCGACCGTGGCGATGGTCACCGACTACGACTGCTGGCACGACGATCACGAGGACGTTTCGACGGCATCGGTCCTCGAGGTGCTGCGCGAGAACTCGGAGCACGCGAAGAGCCTCGTCGCAGCGGCGGTCCCGATCATTGCGGGCCAGTCAACGCCGTGCGAATCGGGCTGTCACCGCGCGCTGGAACACGCTATCGCGACCACGCCGGAACACCGCGACCCTGCGCTTGCCAGGCGTCTTTCGGTAGTCGCGGGAAGGGTCAGCGAGAACGCCGGCTGGTAAGCGCCGCCATGTCGCCGGACCTCGTTACTTGTTCGGCTGCGGCGTGATCCTGAGATACGGCCGCTGGCGGTCGATGCCCTTCGTGAAGGTTTTATCGGCCTCTTCATCCGTGACAGCCGGAAGCACCACAACGTCGTCGCCGTCCCGCCAGTTGGCAGGCGTCGCGACTTTGTAGTTGTCCGTGAGTTGAAGCGAGTCGATCACTCGCAGGATCTCGGCGAAGTTCCTGCCGGTCGACGCCGGGTAGGTCAGGGTCAGGCGCAGCGTCTTGTTCGGGTCGATGATGAAGACCGACCTCACCGTCATGTTCGTGCCATCGGCCTGGATCATCTCGTACTTCGTCGATACCGAGCGGTCTCCGTCCGCCAGGATCGGGAAGTTCATGCTGACGCTCTGCGTATCCTCGATGTCCTTGACCCAGCCGCCGTGGTTCGCCAGCTCGTCCACGCTCAGGCCGATCACCTTCACGTTTCGCCTGTCGAACTCGCCCTTCATACCGGCAACAGTACCCAGCTCCGTGGTGCATACCGGTGTGTAGTCGGCAGGGTGCGAGAACAGCACGCCCCAGCTGTCGCCAAGGAACTCGTACAGGTCGATCTTTCCGTCCGTCGATTCCTGCTGGAAGTTCGGAACCTTGTCTCCGAGTAGAAGCGCCATCGAAATCCCCTTGATGTGGTCGTTAGTTCTTGAGTCGTGTGGCGGGCAGCGAGCCCGGTTGACGTCCGCGCGCCGCCAGTTTTCGAGTGCACCGGAGTATACCGCCGGGCCGTTGCCCGCTGTCATCGATGGACGCGCATCCGGAGCAGGCCGCTAGAATCGGGCGGCAGGTTCAACCGGCGCGGGTTGACCTGTCGAAAAATAACGCAACCGTTCGTCGATATCGTTGACGGTCCACGTAAGCAACAGGAGGACAGGATGAGATTCGCTTTGCTGATCTACTCGACCGAGGCCAACCGGGCGAACATGAGCGAAGAAGACGTCCAGAAGAACATGGGCGAGTGGTTCACCTACACCGAGGGGCTCCAGAAGTCAGGCAAGATGCTCGCCGGCGACGCTCTCATGCCTGTGAGCACAGCTCATACCGTTCGCATCAACGACGGCGAGACCACCGTGATGGACGGCCCTTTCGCCGAGACCAAGGAGCAGTTCGGCGGCTTCTACATTCTGGAAGTGGACAGCTGGGAAGAGGCGGCTGAGGCGGCCAAGACGATGCCGATCGCCGAGGGCGGCTCAGTCGAAGTCAGGCCGCTGATGGAGTTCGAGCAGGGATAGCGTCGCTCAGGCGACCCTGTGGCCGAGCATCCAGTGCGCGTTTAGAACGTGGTCGATGTTGGCCACGAAGCCGCACCGGCTGCAGTGGAACATGGACGGCCCGCCTTTTCGGCGCGGCCACTTCGAGATGCGGTGGTTGTCGCAGTTGGGGCACGAATCCAGCGTCACGGTCGTGGCGTCGTGGACCGGCAGCGGCGTGAGAGAGATTGGCCGGTGAGACTTACGCTTCGGCATTGGGTGTCTCCGAGAAATCCTGAGTGCTGAGTCTCTTCATAGACTGCGCCAGGATCACCTGATCGCCGGAGCAATCGGGTGTGATCTGAGTGTGAGGCGCTGATGCCTAAACGTGAAGGTCCATCGGTGCTGACTCAGTCAGCCACTCTGCGCCGTCGCCGGTGATCAGGAAGTGGTCTTCCATGCCGACGAAGATGTCGCCGTTGCCCGAGAACATGATGTGCGGCTCAAGGGTCACGCTCATCCCGGGCTCAAGTACGGTCGGGTCGTTGAGCGCGATGTAAGGAGGCTCGTGGACGACGCGGCCGACGCCGTGTCCTGTGTACGGCACCAGCGGCGGATGCCCGATCGCCTCGTACATCGCAAGCTCCTTGCGGCGAATGTCGGCGACCGGCACGCCGGGTCTGAGCTCAGGAATCAGGTCGAGGATCAGCTGCCTTTCGAGCCGGTGCGCCTCCGCCATCTCATCGCTGACCTCTTCGTGGGCGACGACGCGTGACAGGTTGCAGACATATCCGCCGAACTTCGCCTGGGCGTCGATGCGGATGAACATCCCCGGTTCCAGCCGCACATCGCCGCTCGCAGGCGAGCCGTTTATGAGGCTTACGCCGGCCGGTCCGAAGATCACGTAGGCGCGCTCGTACTCCAACTCGTTATCCATGACGTGCTTGACGAAGATTCGCTGCAGCTCGGGCTGCGACATGCCTGTCCTGGCGTCGCGAACCGTGGCGAGCCATGCGCGGCCGGTGCGGATGCACGACTCTCGTAGCCGGCGCTGCTCTTCCGGGCTCTTGACCATCCGCAGTTGCCAGAGAATCTCCTCCGCATCGACCAGTTCGATGCCCGGCAACCTGGCCTTTAGCGCCTCGACGTATTTCACGCCCAGGAACCGCTTCTCGATGGCGACCGTCCCGGAACTGAGTCCACGAGACTCGACAGCCTCGGCGACTACGGCCATCGGGTCGCCCGGATCAGGGTCGGGCTCCAGCGGGTCGTCCCAGGTCTGGATGTAGTAGCCGGGTCCCCAGTAGCGGCGGTCCTGTATCCAGGGATCGACGATAGAGATCGTCGTCTCCTCGGAAGCACCGGCAACCAGGAATGGGTCTGAGGCTGGATCTGCAGGCAGTCCGACGAACGTCTTGTGCGTCGCTTCGACCGCCCACAGCACGTAGTAGTCGTCACTGACGGGATGCCAGTAGTCGGACAGGTAGCCGACTCCGTGCTTGGAAGACGCCAGCAGCAGATCGACGCCCTGCTGCTTCATCAGCCAGCTCGCCTTCTCACGATCGAATAGCTGCATCGGGCCGCTCCCGGTCTCGTGGCGTAACGCGTCGCCGCATCCTACGCCTGTTGCGAGGTGCGAGTCCTGAACTGGCAACCAAACTCAACCCACTCCCGCGGTAACCCGGAAGTTCCTGTTCAGATGAAAGACTTCCACCTGCTGGCAAAGGTCCTTTTTCACTCAGATCGGCCTCGATGTCGGCAACAGGACCGGACCAGGGCGGCGCAACTGGAATGTCATGGCGAACTGGGATAACGATCATCTCGTTCTTCGCTCTCGTGGCGGTGATCCAGTACCCGCGCCTCGCCGACTACGTCCGCGACCTGTCTGAGCCCTCGACAAACATCGCCGTTCCGGACCCGGTCATAGCTGCGCCGTCATCGTCCGGAACTCCGCTGGCAGACAATGGACAACCACTGGGCGTCGCCGTCACCGATGACGAGCTGACGATTGACGAGCTGAAGCTGCTGGCGCTCGACTTCATCAACGAGGACCGCAAGCTGCACGGCTTGAGCCCCGTCGCGATGGGCGACAACGAGGCGGCTCAGCTACACGCCGAGGACATGGTCGATGGCCGCTACGTCGGTCACTGGTGGCGCGACGGCCGCAAGCCGTACATGGTCTACAGCGAGACCAGCGGCGCCAGCTATGTTTCGGAGAACGCCGCTCGCTCCGGTTTCTCTGAGGCTGAGTTCGCCGAGCTGTGCACTGCGCCGGACGTGTTTTGCGAGAAGGTGAACCCGACCGAGGACATCCAGCGACTGCACCATGCGATGGTGTACGACGACGCGGAATCTAACTGGCTCCACCGCATCAACATCCTCAACCCCAACCACCGAAAGGTGAACATCGGGGTCGCTTACACAGACAGGTTCCTGTCACTCGTACAGCACTTCGAAGGCGGCGATGCCACCGCGCCAAGAACACCTTGGTTCGAAGGATCGACTCTCAAGATCAGGGCCGACTTGAACAGGCCCGACCTGGCTGTGTTCCCGACGGTTCAGGTCTTCTTCGAGGCGATACCTGAGCCGCGGACCGCAGCCGAGATCGAGCAGTTCACCTCTTACTGCGTCGGCGGAGGCTTCACAGACCGCTGCGGCGAGCCGATCGTCCAGATCGTGCCGCCGCCTCAACCCGGAACTCGCTACCTGAACCTGCCGGACAACGTGGTAGTGGCCAGGAGCTGGGTCGTGTCAGGCGGTGACATCGAGATCGCGGCGGACGTCAGCGAGTTCGCGACACAGCCGGGCTACTACACGGTGACGATGTTCGAGGATGCAGGCAACGGCTCCAGCGGCAGCATGCTGCTGCAGCTTTCGGCGGTCAAGAGCTAGCGATCCTTCCGACGAGACACCGGGAACGACAACATCAGTCGCCGTTCAGCGCGGCGTTCACTCTTTCGACGACTTCGCCGCCTGAACCCTTGACGACCCTGGACTGAAACGGCTCCAGTTCGCGCTTGATGCTCTCCGGACCGATCGGCACGTCAGGCGGGTCGAACGTCGTGGATCTGTTCCGGTACTGGTCGGCCACCATCTTCATGAACCTGAAGAGCCGTCTCCAGCCGGGGAAGCGGTTGTCTCGCCGCAACTCCGCCTTCACATGACGCCAGAACACGCGCCAGAGCGCCACCCGCATCGGAACGTCCATCCACACGATGACATCTGCGCGCTCCATCAGCGGCGTGGTCCAACCGAGGTAGATGCCTTCGACAATCCAGCCGTCCTGCGACGCGAGCTCGCGGGCGATCTCAAGCCGGGTTTCGTATGGAAGAAGGGAGCCATCGCCTCCGCGGTCCCAGGCGATGAAATCGAGTTCGTGGACTTCCAGGCCGAAGTCCGCTGCGATCTTGCGAGCGACCGTGGTCTTTCCGGATCCGGAGCAGCCGATCACGAAGACCCTTGGACCGTCCGGGCGGGTAGTTCCGTGCATAGTTGAAGTTGGAGGCGACGGGCGGACTCGAACCGCCGTACGAGGATTTGCAGTCCTCTGCCTTGCCTCTCGGCCACGTCGCCTTGCCAGCCGTTGCGCGGAACGGCGCTTTCTGTTCCAGCCTGTTTAGCTGGTGCCGAGGGCGGGACTCGAACCCGCACGCCCGTAAGGACACAACGCCCTCAACGTTGCCTGTCTACCAATTTCAGCACCTCGGCCCGTATTCAGTTGTGCGGACACCTGGCAAGGCGGGCCGCGCAGGTCGCCTTCCGCTTTGCAGGAGTGGCAGGCGCAGAGGGACTCGAACCCCCGACCGCCGGTTTTGGAGACCGGTGCTCTACCAAACTGAGCTATGCGCCTTCAGCCGGTCGCACGACGTCTCAAACCGCCATTTTGAGGCCTGGCAGATGATCCGCCCCGAGTATCGGTAAGTACCGATTCTACCTCGCACGGTAGTTAGCTACAAACGGCAGATCCCACATAAAATCCGCCCGGCTGCGAGCTTCTCAAGTTCGAGAAACACGCAACCGGGCGGAATTAGCTTCGTCTCTATCGGCGATCAGGTCACCGGACTCCGGGCTAGAGCGCAGCTCCGTCCCGCTCGCCGGTCCTGACCCTCACGACCTCGGAAACCGGAGACACGAAGATCTTCCCGTCTCCGATGTTCCCTTCTTCGCCTGATCTCGCGGCGGCGACGATCGCGTCAAGGACCTCGTCCTTCTTCTCGTCATCGACGACCGTCGTAATCAGCACCTTCGGAAGCGCGGTGCGGCGCGTGGTCGAAGCGCCACGGCCGGTGAACACCTCAATGCCCTGCTGGTTGCCGCGGCCTGTGACATTGACGTAGTTGTAGCCACCGCACCCGGCGCTATCCAACGCCTCGACAACGTCGCCGATGCGCTCAGGCCTGACAATGGCCTCTATCTTGATCATGTGATCATCCCACTTTCTCGATATGACAGGCGCCTCGCGCCTGCTGAGATTCTATGCCCGGCGGCCGTCCGGCCTTCTGCAGCCTGCGATCGGCCGCCGGGAGATTTCGCTGAGTGCGTTGCTAGTCCGCTCCGTCCGAGACGTATGCACGCTCTCCGTGGAACGCAACGTCCAGGCCCGAGTCTTCCTCCGTCTCATCAGCCCGCAGGCCAAGGCCAGGAACGACGTCCAGCGCCTTCAGGATGACGAAGGTCAGCAGACCCGAGTAAGCGATCGTGGCGAGCACCGCCCTGATGTTGGCCCACAGGATGTCGGCGTCACCGTCGATGAGCCCGAGCCCGCCGGCTGCGAAGATTCCTGTGGCGATCGCGCCCCAGATACCTCCGATGCCGTGAACGGCGAACACCTCGAGCGCGTCGTCGATCCTCAGCTTGTGGCGGTAGCGAACGGCCAGGTAGGTGAACAGTCCGGCTCCACCGCCAACGCCCATCGAGCCCATCACGCCGACGTTTCCTGCCGCCGGGGTGATGGCAACCAGGCCTGCGACTACACCCGTCGCGAAGCCAACACCGCTCATCTTGCCGGTCTGCTGGTACTCAGCGATTACCCAGATGAGTCCTGCCACGGCGGCTGCGGTGTTGGTCACCAGGAAGGCGCTGACTGCAAGTCCGTCTGCGGCGAGCCCGGACCCGGCGTTGAAGCCGAACCATCCGAACCACAGCAGCCCTGCTCCCAGCAGCACATACGGCACGTTGTGCGGCTCAACGCCTCGTTCCACGTTCCGCCTGCGGCCCACCAGGTGGGCTGCCACTATCGCGGCGATACCGGCGTTGATGTGAACAACGGTCCCGCCCGCAAAGTCGGCTGCGCCGATGCCGAAGATCCATCCCTCAACACCCTCGCCGGACCACCACACCCAGTGCGCGATCGGCACGTAGACGAGTGTGATCCAGAGGACCAGGAAGACCAGGTAGGTGCTGAACTTGAAACGCTCAGCGAACGCGCCCGTTATCAGCGCCGGGGTGATGATGGCGAACATCATCTGGAAGATGGCGAACAGAGCCGGAGGAATCGATCCGTCCTCACCCGACTCGAACGAAATATCCTTCATCCCCAGCGCGTCGAAGGTGCCCAGGAACTCGTTGCCGCCTTCAAAAGCGAGCGAGTAACCCCAGAGCACCCAGATGACGCTCACCACACCCATAGACACGAAGCTGTACATAAGGGTGCTGACGACGTTCTTGCCGCGGACGAGCCCGCCGTAGAAGAACGCCAGTCCCGGCGTCATCAGTAGAACCAGCGCGGATGCGACTAGAATCCACGCGATATTGGCCTCGGCCATACGATCGTCTCCAATGCTTTAAATCTGCCCCTGCCCGGCCTGATCCCGCGCACAACCCTTCCACCGGACATAAACTGCCGCGTAAGAACCTATGGAGCAGATGTTTCGAAAAAGTTTCGGCGATGTATCGGGGCCGTTACAGACCATGAGCCGGACTGGCGACGGCCCTCAGCGGGTATCTGCGGCGGCCCTGAAATGACCACAGAACGGGGAAGACAACGTTGATCATCGATTCGCACTGCCACGCCTGGAATCACTGGCCTTACCTGCCGGAGGTCCCCGATCCGGAGACGCGCGGTTCGGCCGAGATGCTGATCGACCAGATGAACCTGAACGGCGTTGACGGTGCGACGATCGTCTCGGCGCAGATCTTCCAGAACTTCGACAACAACGACTACGTGGCGGACGCTGTACGCCGCTATCCGGACCGGCTGAACCAGTTCGCTGACGTCGACTCGTTCTGGTCGGAGACGTATCACACGCCGGGCGCTGCGAAACGGCTGGAAGAGGCGGCAGCCAGATGGCCGATAAAGGGGTTCACTCACTACATCGCCGGCCAGGACGACGCCTCGTGGTTCGAATCCGCGGAGGGCCGCGCCTTCTTTGAAGTGGCTTCGGATATGAAGCTGATCGCCAGCATCGCCTGCGGCCCTCAGCACCAGCCGATGATCCGGAAAGTGGCCGAGCGCTTTCCGGACCTGACGATTCTCTGTCACCACATGTCGGGCCTGCGGGGCCACGGCGATGACGTCCGAGAAAACCTGGACCAGGTGATCGAGTCGGCCAGCCTGCCGAACGTTCACCTGAAGTGGTCCGGCTTCCACTATATGAGCGAGCCTGACCGCAACTGGGACTTTCCGTTCGAGGACGTGCGATGGGTGTACGAGGAGGCTTACGCCGCGTTCGGGCAGCGGATGACCTGGGGCTCAGACTACCCGGTGGTGACCGGGGCGATGACGCATCGCCAGTCGCTGGAGGCGTTCAGGACACACTGCGATTTCGTGTCTGAGGAAGACAGGGCAGCGATCCTCGGCGGGACCCTGGGCGGCCTGCTTGAGAAGGCGCGGCCGGTAGAGGTCTAGCAGCTCGAGCTGGCCGACTAACCGTTTCTACGCCGCACTGAGCGCCAGACGGCGAGCATCAACAGGGCCGAGATACCGAGTATCGGTGTCGCCTGCGCGGGGCCATTGTGTCCGGGCGCGCTGCAAGAGCCGCCGGAGACATCGTCCGGTATCGGGGTCTCATCGGCCTGCGGCAGAGGAGTCGCCGTTTCCTCGGTGTCCGGCGAGGCCGTCGGTTGCTGCTCTGGAGTCGCCGTCGCCCTGCCCGCTGCGGCAACATCCTCCAGCGTCAGCAGTCCCAGCGTGTTCGGAGTGGGCGTCGGTGTCGGCACAGATGAAGCCGGAGTCGGCGTCGGCGCGATGTACTGGTCGGCGCCGATCGACCTGCGCCAGTCGCTTTCGAGATCGTCCAGCGAGATGTCGTACACCGCAGGCACAGCGGCCTGGATCGGGATGCCGGTGCCCAGCGCCACCAGCAGCTCAGCCATCTTGCTCTCGCCAAACTCATCGATCATGTACTCGACGGCGGACCGGCCGGAGCCGTAGCCGACCAGCGTGAGGTTCGGGTCGCCGGGTGGACGATTGAGCGATCTGAAGGTGGGCAGTCGCCCGGTTCCGACGCCCCACTCCAGGAAGCGCGTGTAAGAGATCGTCTGATCGAGGTTTCCGAACTCGGCCAATCCTTCGTTCAGCCAGAACGGCACGAGCGTGGCGCCGTTGGTTGCCCTGTCGACGAGTATGTGGGTCACCTCGTGCGTGGCGGTGCCGATATCTGACCGGCCCGCAAGCACCAGCACCGTGTTCTCCTCGCCGAACGCCTGCCCTTCGGTCACAAGCTCGCGTGAGATCGTGGTCGAGCGCGGCACGACTGCTTCGATCATCTCGGCGTTGTTGTTGTAGAGCATCACCGTTATTGGCGTCTCGATCTCGGCACCGGTGACAGGCGCCATGAACTCCAGCCCTTCGAGGGTCTTCTCGGCCAGCGTCTCGGCGCGCGACTGCACAGGCCCGTGGAAGAAGACCGTGACCGGCCCGGCGATCACCGATTCCCATTCGAACCGGGCATCCAGCAGCAGCTCTTCCCGCCGTTCCGAGAGATAGGTTTCGCCGTCGGTTCCTAGCACTTCGAGCTGAAACTTGATCAGCGAGCCGGGTGGGATGTAGCGCTCCGGCGTGTTCGTGTTGATGAACAGCTCACCGTCGATCAGGCTCTGGCCGGTGCGCGGGATATCAAGATAGTTGTACTGCGTGACGTTGCGGTCGCCGACATCGAAGATCACCCGGACGTCTTCGACCTCTACCGAACTCTCGATCTCGGCGAAGAACCGGAGGCCTTCGGGGAACTGGCTCTCCATGCCGAACTCTATGAACTCGACCGGCGGGCCCTGGGCGCGAGAGGTGGAGCTGGCCGCTGCAACGGCGGCCAGCGCCGTGGTCAGGAGCAGGACTATAAGGACCGGACTTCTCAGCCGATGAAACATGCCTGGTAATCGGGACGGGAACCGGGAAGTGAAGGTAAACGGAGCAACGTGTTCGAGCCGATATACGGCGCGGCGGGCGAACTTGGTTCCAGGGTCGGCACTACTCTATCCTGTCGTCTCACCTGACCGCACCGCTAATGCAGAAGGAGAATTCACCTGACTCGGCTCGTCATCGCAGCGTTCGACGGCCTGTTGCCGCAGCAGGTGAACGCCGCTCTAACTCCAACGGTCAACGCCCTCGCCGAAAAGGGGACCAGGTTCACGCGGCATCACGCCGTCTACCCGACCGTCACACGCGTCAACGCCGCGGCGATGCTGTCCGGATGCTATCCCGGCAAGCATGGAATTCCAGCGAACCACGCCGTGTTCCCGGACCACGACCCGGGCTCAGCGATGGGCGTGCTGCAACCGGAGCTCAGTGCGATGGCGGCGAACCCTGAAACGCCCGTGCTGTTCGTGCCGACGATCGGTGAGATCCTGGCTTCGGCCGGCATGACCCATGTCTCAATCGTTGGCGGCAGCAGCGGGTGCGGGTATGTGCACTTCCCGCGGGCTGAGGAGGCGGGCCGCGGAGGCCTGATCCACTCGGAGTTCTCACTGCCTTCGGAGCTTGGCGGCGCGGAGGCCGAGATACTCGGGCCGTGGCCGGGCTCGTCGGTTCCCGGCCTGCCGCGCATCCACAGGGTCGCCGATTCGGCATGCCGTTTCGTCATTCCTGAGATCGATCCCGAGGTTCTGTTCGTCTGGTTCCCCGAACCCGACGGCGCCAACCACGCGCACGGCGTCGGGTCGGACCAGTCGAACGAGGGACTCAGAGAAGCGGACGCGGCGTTCGGGCGGATCCTCGACACACTGTCTGCTCGGGGCGACGAACCCGACGTGATCGTCGTATCCGATCACGGCTATTCGACCATCTCCGACGCGGTCGACCCTGCCTCAGAGCTGCGGGCCGCAGGGTTCGTTGTCGACGAGGGAGAAGGCAGCGTGCTGCTCGGGAACAATGGCGGATCGGTGCTGCTGAACTACCCGGGAGTTGGAGAGAGTGACATCGAGCAGCTGATGAGCTGGTTGATCGGGCAGCCGTGGGCTGGCGCCGTCTTCAGTTCGCTTCCTGCTGCTCAGCAATTCGGTGCGCTGCGCGTCGAAGAGGCGTTCATGGCCGGTAAGCGGGCCCCCGATTTTGCGGTCTCGATGGCGTGGGACGACAGCATTGTTGACGACCGGTTGATCGGGACCGCCTTCAACGGCGGCCACTCGCCTGCTGGCGCGGGCCTGCACGGTTCAGCCAGTCCGCACGAGATCAGGAACACACTGATCGCCAGCGGACCTTCATTCAAGAGGAAAGTGGACTCGTCCGTGCCTTCCGGCAACGTCGATGTCGCGCCGACCGCGCTGAGTTTGCTTGGACTCGAAGTCCCGGCTCACATGGACGGACGCGTCCTGTCCGAGGCGCTGGCGGACGGGCCAAACCCGCAGGAGCTGAGTGTCGAGCAGGATGTGACCTACGGCGGTGCGCTAAACGGAACGTCCAGCGCCGGTCGGTACTTCGCCCGGAAGGTGGCTGTCGGCGGTCGTGTCTACCTGGAGTCGGCCGGCGTCGAGTCGGCCTGAACCGTTGTCTGGTCTTGCGCCTCGGCAGGCGGCTTCCCCGCCTCGATGTACGCAGCGATGAACCGATGGGCTGCGCTCAGCGGAGTCCCGACCCCGAGCACCCACAGCGCCCAGACCGGCTGCCCGGCCAGGAGAAGCGCGCTCATGATCACGACGCGCTCAGGACGCGTCAGATAGCCCTCAGTGCCTTTGTAGCCCAGCCCTTCGGCACGGGCGCGGACGTAGCTCACCATGAGCGAACCGGCCGTCGCGAGCACCGCAAGTATCACGGCGATCTGGTGAACGTTCTCCGGCCGCGAGTAGTAAGCAGCCAGTCCGACCAGGACAGCAGACTCCGAGACGCGGTCCAGCACCGAGTCCATCAGCGCGCCGCGCGGTCCGACAGAGTCTGTACGCCGCGCTATCCCGCCGTCCAGCATGTCGAAGGTGGCCCCGAGAAGGACGAGAATCCCAGCTATCCAGAAGTGGCCGAAACCGGCCAGGACGCCGGCGCCGACAGCCAGCGCGACCCCGATCATCGTGGCGATGTTCGCCGAGATACCGACCTTGATCAGCGCCTGCGAAACCGGCTCTTCGAACCAGCGCGAAACACCGCGGCGCAACGCATATCTTGTCGTCTGGAGGTCTGCCAATTCTTCCCGGCTTGCCTGTCGGTCTGCGGCGTTGTCGCTGTCTACCCGCGGTAGAGCGAAGGCGGCACCGGCTGCCGCTGCAGCACGGACTCATAGTAGCCGAGAACCTGGCCTGCGATGCGTTCCCAGTTGTACTGCCGCGCGCTCGACGCGCCGTTGATGCCCATCAGGGTGCGCTCGGCCGGGTTCTGGATCATCCGCTCGATCGCCGCGGCTATTGAACGCTCGCTCTTGGGTTCGACGAGATAGCCCTGGCGGCCGTCCTGCATCACGGCCCGGAACCCTGAGATGTCGGATGCGACAACAGGCGTGCCGGCCGCCATGGCCTCAACCACGATCATCCCGAAGCTCTCCTTGCCCGTGTTCGGGGCACAGAAGACGTCGGCATGCTGGTAGTAGCCGGGCAGGTCTTCCTCGGAGACGGGTCCGACGAAGATCACGTCGTTAATGCCGCGCTCGCCCATCATCCGGTAAGAGTCCTGGTCGGGAACGCCGGAGCCTCCGACCACCAGCCGCAGGTTCGGGTATCGCCACTTCAGCCGCGAGTACGCGCCCAGCAAGTACTTGAGGCCCTTGCGCTTCTCCGCCATCCTCCCGACGAAGAACAGGTTGAAGGCGTCATCCTTGTAGACGGTCGGCCTCGGAGTAGGCGTCGAGAAGTTGTCGTAGTGGACGCCGTTCGGTACGACTGTGTAGTCGCCCGGGAAGTACCTGTTCGCAAACTGCTTCGCAGGCTCGGATACGGCGATTCGGCCGTTGAGCCTGACCGCGCCCCTGCGCAGCAGCGGCTTCCAGAAGATGTAGCCGCGGCCGGGTCCTTCGTTGAAGGCGTGGAACGTCCCAACGGTCGGCGACGGCGAGTAGTAGCTCGCCATGAGGCCGAACATCGGCATAAGTGGCTCGTGGATGTGGACGACGTCGAAGTTCTGGTCTTCGAGGATCGACATCAGCTTGCGCTGATACCAGACGCTCATCGAGATGCGTGCGACCGAGCCCGCGGTCACGAACGGTATGGTGCGTCCGAAGGTCTCAAGCGGCGCGGCCCGCAGGTCGTAGACAGATTCGTTGCCGGTGCACGGGGCGAGCACTCGCACATCGTGGCCCTGCTCGATCAGCGCGTTCGATAGCTCAACGACGTGGGTCTGCACCCCACCGTAGATGGCGAAGTCGTACGGCGACACCATCGCTATCTTCATGCGGCCCCCTGCAAAGCTGCACGGCACGTGCGAAACGATCGTTCTGCGCAGCTAGATCGAACTCACAGCGCCCGTGGCCACATGTTAGCCGGTTATTTGGATTTCTTCGAGGCTTTACCCTTTGCGGAAGGTGTGGCTTCACCCGTGCCACCCGGCACATGTCCCGTTGCGTACTCCTCAACCGCCTTGCGTGCATCGTCGTCTCGCATCTGGACCAGCGGCGACTTCATGAAGTAGGCCGATGCTCCGGCGACAGGCCCGGCGTGGCCTTTGTCCAGCGCGATCTTGGCGCTCCGGATGGCGTCGACCGCGACTCCGGCTGAGTTTGGGCTGTCCTCGACCTCCAGCTTCAGTTCGACATTCAAGGGCACGTCGCCCCAGGATGTTCCTTCGAGCCTTATGTACGCCCATTTCCGGTCGGTAAGCCACGGCACGTGGTCCGACGGACCGATGTGCACGTCGTCCGTTGGCAGTTCCTTTTCGAGCTGCGACTGCACGGACTGGGTCTTCGAGACCTTCTTGGACTTGAGCCGGCTGCGCTCAAGCATGTTGTAGAAGTCGGTGTTGCCGCCGAAGTTCAGCTGGTAGGTGCGGTCGAGGCGCACGCCGCGGTCCTCGAACAACCTGGCCAGCACGCGGTGGACGATCGTCGCGCCCACCTGCGACTTGATGTCATCGCCGACCACCGGAAGGCCCTTGTCTTCGAACCGCTTCGGCCAGTAGCCGGTCTTGTCACCGCCGATGAAAACCGGAATGCAGTTGACGAATGCGCAGCCGGCGGCAAGCACCTGCTCGACATACCACTTCGTCGCCTGCTCGGAGCCGACAGGGAGGTAGTTGATGACCACGTCGACCTGCCGGTCCCGCAGAATGCCAACGATGTCGTCGGTGATTCCCGGAGCCGGCTCGACCACGTCAGCCAGGTACTCGCCGATGCCGTCGTGGGTCATGCCACGGTCGACCTTCACGCCCAGCTTCGGCACATCGTGAAACTGGACAGCGTTGTTGTTCTTGGAGACCAGGGCTTCGGAGAGGTCCTTGCCGACCTTCTCCTTGTCGACGTCAAACGCAGCCACCACGTTTATGTCGCCGATCGAGTAGCCGCCGAGCACGTTGTGCATCACGCCCGGAACGGCGGTGTCGCCTTCGACTTCTGCGTACTTGTGGATGCCCTGCACGAGTGACGATGCGCAGTTTCCGGCGCCGATGATGGCTACGTTGATCTTGCCCATGTTTCCAGTTCTCTCCGGAGGTGTAGTTGCGCGCAGGCGTGAGCCGACGACGCGGTGATGAGGTCTTCAGTTGCTGAAGGATCAGGTTAGCGGTGGCGCGTTGGAAGAAGCTGGAACATCACGGCCTGTGCTGATGATAAGTTCCAGTAAGTTCCAAATGGCGTTCAGGGCGACGCCTCACACCTGGACCTGCATAGACTCCGCAACCTCTTCAAGCGTTCTTGCCTCTACGAACGGGTTGGTGCCCTTCCAGAGGTAGTCGAAGTGGTTTCGCAGAAGGCCGTAGTAGGCGGAGTCAGAGCCGACCTGGATCATCGGCACCAGGCCGTCGATCGTCTCGCTAGACACCGGCTCGTCTGTGCGCCCGAAGTAGTAGTTCTCCACGAAGGCGCAGCTGTTCGTGAGCACAAGATACGCCGACGGCCAGTGATCGAGGAAGCGGACATCCAGGCGGAAGTTCTCGCTTTCGCGGCTGGCCTTTTTCAGCGACGCGATCACGTTCAGGCTTCGCCAGGAATTGCCGAACAGCGGACCGGCACGGAACAGGGCATCGTCTGCGAACTGCTCACCGTCTTCGGCGACCGTGCGCGCTCTCGCGAACTGGCCTGTCGGGTTGACGAGCAGCGCCCGCACGCTCACGGCGTGGTCATCTGCCGCCATTCGACGCAGGATGGGGGCGTGCTCCCGGTCGCCGAAGAACTCACGTAGTCCGATGCCCTGCAGCAGCACCTCGCCTTCAGCCGCCTCTAGTGCGCTTGCGATCGCTCTCGGTGTCGACGGATCGAGCCGCCGCGGGCCGAGTATGCCGGTGATGCCGTGTTCGACGGCGCTCGACAGCATCTCGCTGAAGTGAGTCAGCGCCGTGCGGAGCTGCGACCTGTCTGGAGTGTCAGGATCTGAGGTTACTGCCGAAGAGACGTTCGGCTGCGGCCGGACCCGTTCTCGTACGCCCGGCGTCGAAACCGAAGATGCTCGCGCCTCAGCGGGTCTGAGCAGGTCCTCCAGCGACTCCTCGGACACGATCCAGGTCTTGCCGATGCGGCTCGCCGGGATCAGCCCTTGCCTGAGCCACTTGTAGACCGTCTTGTCGCTGACACTCAGCCTTCGAGCGACGTCCTGTACC
Organism: Dehalococcoidia bacterium; assembly: GCA_028278465.1. Lineage (GTDB taxonomy): Bacteria > Chloroflexota > Dehalococcoidia > Lucifugimonadales > Lucifugimonadaceae > JAJCYX01. The sequence goes on from JANQEF010000272.1 coordinate 21,922, forward strand.
TTGAGTCCCGCCATACGTGCTCGTTCCGTAATGTTCCTCGATAGTTACAGGAATTATACAGAGCAGCGAACTTGGCCGGTTCACGCAGCCTGATCAAACAGGCGAGCCCTGCGACGAACTCTCCAGCTACGACTTCTCAGCCCGTCCGTCGATCACCACGTCCGCGTCGTGCTCCTGCAGGCGTGCAACCACGGCCGCTGCCTCCTCGCCCCATCCCTCCTCCAGCGCCGCCGCCAACCGCTCCCTACCAACCGACGTCACCGGCATCGGGATGTCTAGCTGCGTCGCCTGCTCCAGCGCCAGCCTTGCGTCCTTGTGACCGAGAGACAGCATGAAACCCGGAGTGAAATCCCGCTTGAGGACAGAGTCGCCCCACTGTGCGAGCGTGGCGCTGCTGCCGGAACTGGTCATCACCACATCGAACAGCGTCTTCGCATCGACGCCCGCCTTCACGCCCATGCTGAACGCCTCGGCGATCACGACGTTGGTGGTCATGCCGATCAGGTTGTTGACCAGCTTAGTCACGGAGCCAGCGCCGATGTCTCCACAGCGGTAGATCTTGTCCGGGTCGCCGATCGCAGAGAGAACCGGGAACGCCTCCTCGAAGTCGTCCTCTGATCCGCCGACCATCAGGCTGAGCGTCCCCGCTTCGGCACCGCCGACGCCGCCGCTGACGGGTGAGTCCATGTAGCGCCTGCCCTGCGAACGCGCCTCGGCTTCGACAGAGCGGGAGGTGTCGGCATCGACGGTGCTCAGGTCTATCCCGATGGCGCCGGGCTCCAGGTGCGCCAACAGGCCGCCCTTGCCCTGCCACAGCTCCGCCACCTCGGCAGGTCCGGGGAGAGACGTGAATACGAAATCGGCGCCGGCCGCCACACCTGCGGCCACAGTGGCGCCGGAAGCGCCAAGCTCAACGAGAACCTCTACGGCTTCCGTACGCACGTCGTAGACGGTGACTTCGTGGCCCGCTTCGACGAGGTTGCGAGCCATGTGCGAACCCATGCGGCCGAGGCCAACGAATCCGACCTTCATCCAGGCAGACCTCCGCTTATAAGACGACAGAAATACCTACCAGCCGACCGCTTCGCCGTCTTTGCGCGGCTCCGACCCGGCGGTCAGGACGCCAGTCTCGGGATCGCGGGAGATCACCTGCCCGCCTCCGAACTCGGTCCGCTCATAGCCGGACTGGACATGCACATCGTGGCCGCGCCGTCGCAGCTCTTCGACAACCGATGGCTCGACGTCCTCTTCGACTATGACGGAGTTGTCCTCTTCGACGCGCACCTTGAAGCGGAGGGCATCGAGAGCCTCCTGCGAGTCCATGCCGAAGTCGACCATGTTGGAGACGACCTGCAGGTGGCCCTGCGGCTGCACGAAACCGCCCATGACGCCGAAGCTCAGGTACATCTCGTCGTCCTTCGTGGCCATGGCCGGGATGATCGTCTGGAACGGTCGCTTCTTGCCCTGCAGGTAGTTCGGGTGGCTCGAGTCGAATGAGAACAGCGAACCGCGGTTCTGCAGCGCGATCCCTGTCGTCGGCGCAACAAGGCCGGTTCCAAAGCCGGCGAAGAGGCTATTGATGAGCGAGCATGCGTTTCCGTCGCCGTCGACGGCCGTGACGTACACCGTATCTGCGCCGCCCATCGGGTCGCCGTAGGAG
>JANQEF010000276.1 GCA_028278465.1 Dehalococcoidia bacterium
TCCTCAGCAATCAGGTTCGCGTTTCGGCCACTTTGCGCGGCCGGCAGGTAGCCGCCCACCGCGGTCGAGTTCGGTCCAATTTGATGCGAGTGCTGCCCCGGCATACACTGTGGCCCGGCCGCAGCAACCACAGCCGGAACGCGCCGAGACGTCTACGGGGCAGACAGCAAACGCTCGACGCGATCAGAAAGCTGCAGACCGGCATATCTCCATCTCTCGACCAGTAATCACAGGGGAGTCGACTCTCATGAACGGCTACGACGCCATCGCGCAGATGCTCAAACAGGAGGGCTTCGAGTGGCTCGCCTGCTTTCCTTCCAACCCGCTGATCGAGGCCGTTGCGAAGGCCGGGATCAGGCCCATCGTGTTCCGTCAGGAGCGCGGCGGGATCATGGCCGCCGACGGCTACAGCAGGCTGATGGCGTCGAAGGGCAAGTACGGCGTGTTCGCCTGCCAGGGCGGACCGGGCATCGAGAACTCGTTCGGCGGCTTCGCGCAGACATGGGCGGACAGCGTGCCTGTGCTCTTCATCCCGGACGGCCCGGGCACGGACAAGGCCGATGTGAAGCCTTACTTCAACGGCCCCGCCAACTTCCAGCACATTACGAAGTGGGCCGTTTCGGTCAACAGCGGCGACCGCATACCTGCGTTGATGCGCCGCGCTATGTCGGCCCTCAAGAACGGCCGGCCAGGACCTGTGATGCTGGAGATGCACCGCGACGCGATGCAGGACGATGTGAAGAACCTCGACGGGTTCAGCGTCGCCGAGCAGTACCGGACCGCGCCGCCTGCCAGCGAGATCGAGCGCGCGGCGAAAGCTCTTGTCGAGGCCAATAAGCCTGTGATCTGGGCGGGCCAGGGCGTGCTCTACTCGGGAGCCACCGAAGAGCTCAGAGAGCTGGCTGAGCTGGCGCAGGTCCCGGTGATCACGACGATGCCCGGGAAGTCGGCCATCGACGAGCGGCATCCGCTGTCGCTCGGTGCCGCGAACAGGACCGCTCCAAAGCCGGTGTGGACCTGGCTCAAGGAGTCGGACGTGCTGTTCGCCGTTGGGGCCAGCCTGACCAAGACCAACTACGGCATCGACCTCCCGTCCGGCAAGACGATCATCCACAGCAGCAACAACGTGGAAGACATCGCCAAGGAGTACACGACGGAGATCGGGCTGGCCGGTGACTCACGAGAGACACTGCGCCTGATGATCGAGGCGGTGAAGGATCTTGTCAGCGACTCACGCAGCGGTGACCCCTCGATCCAGGAAGCGGTCGCGCAGGTACGGGCGGAGTGGCAGGAGGAGTGGCAGCCGCTTCTGAACTCGAACATGAACCCGATCAACCCGTACCGGCTCGTGAACGAGATCAACAAGGCGGTCGACCACGAGAACACGATCATGACCCATGACGCGGGTCACCCGCGTGACCAGATCATGCCGTTCTACACCGCCACCGTCCCGCACAGCTACATCGGCTGGGGCAAGACCACGCACCTCGGCTACGGCATCGGCCTCATGATCGGCGCCAAGATGGCGCAGCCTGAGAAGTTCTGCGTGAACTTCATGGGTGACGCCGCTTTCGGCATGGCCGGACTGGACATCGAGACCTCGGTGCGGTCAGGCAACCCGATCACGACGATCGTTCTCGACAACGGCACGATGGGCGGATACAACCGGTCGCTGCCGACGGCGATGGAGCAGTTCGGCGCCGGCAACATGACCGGCGACTACGCCAAGATCGCCGAGGGCCTTGGCGCCACCGGGATCACGGTCGACAAACCGGAAGGCATCGGCCCGGCGATCGAGCAGGCGCGACGCCTGAATTCGGAGGGCAAGAGCGCGCTGATCGACGTTAAGACGCAGCAGGAACTGAAGTTCAGCATCTACGCCGACTAGCCGATCAAGAACGCGAAGAGAGGCAGCTATGCATAGCTGCCTCTCTTTTTTTGCTGCTTCTGTAGTTCCGCTCAGTCTTCGTCTTTCGGCGGCGGGACGACCATGACCGGCAGTCCGGAAGACCGAATCACCTTGTCTGCCACGCTGCCTAGCACCCAGCGCTTGATGCCGGATTCTCCGCGCGTGCTCATGACGATGAGCGGTCGAGACAGCGAGCCAACCTCTTCCAGCAGACGCGAAGCTGGCGAACCGGTCACCACGACGCTCTTCGCATCGATGCCCATCGCTTCTGCCTTGTCTTTGAACTGTCGCAGGTACAGGTCGGCATCGACGCGCTGCTGCGACACGGCGTAACCGGTATCGAAGTACGACGCATCGACGGCCGTGACACCGTAGTACGGGTACTGCACCACCCGGAAGAACACGACCTGGGAGCCGACCGCCTTCGCGATGTCCAACGCCATGTCCACGACGCTTGCGGAACGGTCCGACCCATCCAGCGGAACGACGATCGTCTCGGGCTGGCCCTGGCTTCCTCCGAAGGCGCTCAGGCTCTCCGGGTGCACAGCCATCACCGGGATCTGCGCCGTGTGCAGCACACGGTCGGTCACGCTGCCCAGGATGCCGCGGGCCAGGCCTGACCCGCGATGAGTCGCCATCGCGATCATGTCTGCGCCGGTCTTGTTGGCGTAGCCCACGATCTCTTCGGCAGGGTCTCCCATGACCGCTTCGAACGACGACTTCACGCCCGCCGCGTTCATGCGGTCTGCCTCGCGCTCCACGTATTGCTTCGCCTGCTCCATCACGCTGTCGAGTATCTGCGTGCCGAAAGCCGGGGCATGCTCAACGCCACCGCCGTGGCCGGGCGTAGTCGTGGCGCCGCCGATCATGCCGGTTGTTCCGGCGAGCGCGCCTGTCGTCTCGATACCCGGACGGTCGTGCGGACCCGAACGGCCTGGGATCGGATGGCCGTGCTCCGCGGTGGACCGCGGCAACTCGATCTTGTCCGGATCGACGATGGTCAACAGCGCCACCTCAGCGTCCAGTGGACGTGCGAGGCCGGCAACCCATCCGCCGATCTTCTCCGCGTTCTCCGAGCCGTCGAGCGGCACCAGGATCTTGTTGATGCTCATCTTTCTCACCTCTCAGTGGACCTGTTCGAACGGCGATCATCCGCGCCGATGACCCGGCCGTTCTCACACTCACCCTAAGCCTATTGTGCGCCGGACAGCGGCTGCATGAGGGCCGCGCAGGGCGCTGTGAAGGAGTCATGATATTCGTCCAGCGGGCCGTACACACGGTGATCGTGCTCCGAAGCGCGTGCGCCGGGTTAGACTGGGTCCGCATCTGACCCCAAAGGCCGTTCCCATCCCGGAGCAGCGGAGCGCTAACAGTGACCGACATCTCGAGGTTTCGAGTCCCGCCTGAGAAGACCCGCTGGTCGATGGATCCCGCTGACCTGAAGTTCAGCTGCACCGACCAGATCAAGCCGCCCGAGATGTTCATCGGCCAGGACCGCGCTGTGCAGGCGATCGAGTTCGGGCTGGGCATCGACGCGCCCGGATACAACATCTTCGTCAGCGGGATGTCTGGCACCGGCAAGAGCACGGTGATCCGCAGTCACCTGGAGGCGGCCGTCGAGCGGCGGGCGTCACAGGAAGGCGCGCAGGTTTTTCATGACTGGGTCTACCTGCACAACTTCGAACGGACCGACCAGCCGTCCGCGGCACGGCTTCAGCAGGGCATGGCGAACGAGCTGGCGACGACGGTGGACCGGCTGCTGCAGGTGGTGATCAACGATCTGCCAGCCGCGTTCAACGACGACTCGTACACGGAGCGCGTTCGGCAGTTCAACGAGCGAACTGCCAACCACCGCCGTGAGGTGATCGCCGAGGTGGAGCGCGCCGCCGATCAACAGGGCTTCACGGTTCAGGCGGGTCCGGCGGGCATCGCAGTGATCCCTAAGATCGACGGCCAGCCTATGACACAGGACCAGTACCTCGCGCTTTCGGACGAACAGCGCCAGCAGCTCGAGACGGTCAGGGGCGAGATCACACGCCAGGTGGAAGACGCGATGGGGGAGATCCGGAAATCTGAGCGCGAGGCGATGGAGCAGCTTTCCGAGATCCAGCGCAACGCCACCGAATCGGTGATCGGACCGGCGTTCGACGCTGCCATCGAACGCTTCAAGGCGGCGGAGGCCGAGGATGCGACGGCGTTCCTCGACGGGCTGAGGAAATACTCACACGACAACGCAGCGCCCATCATCAGCGGCAAGTTCGGTGACGGTGGAGCGCCCGCCATCCCGGCACAGCTTTCTGACCCGCGCCTGCCGTTCCGCGTCAACGTCTTCGTCGACAACACCGGCCGGACCAGCCCGCCGATCATCATGGAGGACAACCCGACATACGGCCACCTGTTCGGGCAGATCGACCGCAGACCGGCGATGGGCGCGTATGTCACGGACCACACGATGCTGCGTGCCGGCAGCCTTGTGCAGGCGAACGGCGGATACCTGGTGCTCGACGCCCGGCTTGCGCTGAGCCACGCCGCCGTGTGGCCGGCGTTGAAGCGCGTGCTTAAGGGCGGCGAGGTGAGGCCTGAAGACCCCGAGGACCTGCTGCCGGGCTTTCTTATGCCGCAGCCGCTGCGCCCCGAGCCAATCCCGATTCACGTCAAGGTGGTGCTGACGGGCGAGCCGGACATCTACCAGCTGCTGGCGACTCTTGACCCCGACTTCTGGGAGATCGTGAAGGTCCGCGCCGACCTTAACCACCAGGTCGAGGTGAACGACGAGATCCTCACCTCGTACTCGCAGTTCGTCTGCGGCGTCTGCAACCAGGAGAACCTGAGGCACTTCTCGTCGGAAGGCGTGCTCGCCATCATCGAACACTCGATGCGGCTCGTCGATCACCAGGCCCGGCTCAGCGCACGTTTCGGGCTGCTGCTCGACCTGGTCCGTGAGTCGTCGTACATGGCCGAGCGCGAAGGCACTGAGCACACAGAGGTCCGCCACGTCCAGCAGGCGCTGGATGCTCGGCGATCACGCTCCGGGCAGATCTCCGACGTGATGCAGCAGCTCATGCTCGAGGGAACGCTGAAGGTGGACCTGGAGGGCGAGGAGGTCGGTCAGGTCAACGGCCTCGCCGTTTACAGCGCCGGGGACGTGGCGTTCGGGAAGCCGTCACGCATCACGACGCAGGTGTTCATGGGCAGTGACGGCTTCATCAACATCGAGCGCGAGGTTGAGCTGAGCGGCAAGTCGCACGACAAGGGCGTGCTGATCATGGCCGGTTTTCTCGGCGACCGGTTCGCCCAGCGCTTTCCAATGGCCGTCAACATCTCCATCGCCTTCGAGCAGTCTTACGGCCCGGTGGACGGCGACAGCGCATCTTCGACTGAGCTCTACTCGATCCTCTCGGCGCTTTCGGGCGTGCCGATCAGGCAGGACATCGCCGTCACGGGCTCCGTCAACCAGAAGGGCGAGATCCAGTCGATCGGCGGCGTGAACGAAAAGGTCGAAGGCTTCTACGACCTGTGCAAGGAGGCCGGCGCGCTAGGCAACGCGGGCGTGCTTATACCGAAGTCGAACGAGAAGAACCTGATGCTGCGGCCGGACGTTGTGGATGCGATCAGGAACGGCGAGTTCCACATCTATTCGGCGGAGACGGTCGAGGACGGCATCGAGGTGCTCACAGGCGTCGAGGCGGGAACGCCGGACACCGAGGGAAACTATCCGCCTGACTCCGTGAACGGGCTCACGGCGGCGCGGCTGCAGCGGTTCGCGGAACTCTCCCGCGACTTTGCAAGCTCGTCGAAATGACGGTCGAGATAGAGGTCGCCCGTCCCGCCGACGCGGAGGCGCTGGCGGCTCTCCACTTCCTCAGTCACACCGTCTCTTTCGCTCCGTTCGCGTCCGAGGACTGGCTGGCGAACCGTGACCTCACCGATTACGTCGAACAGTGGCGCGAATCCCTGGAGTTGGCCGAGTCAGATGAAAGAGCGTGCGCCTGGAAAGCGGTTAGCGGCGGCGAGATCGTCGGTACGGTCAAGGTCAGCCCCGAGACCAGTCACGAAGCGCAGCTCGGCAACATGCACGTGCATCCCAACTTCCACAGGCGCGGCATCGGCTCCGCGCTGATGAGCGCCGCCGTCCGGTTCATGGTAAGCGCAGGTTTCAGCATCGCGATCCTCGGCGTGATCCAGGCGAACGCGGCAGCCAGGGCGATCTACGAGAAGCACGGATGGACTGCGCGACTTCGCGCTGAAGAATTTTGGTGCCATGGCCAGCACGGTTCTGAGGCATTGGCAAATTCAGCGGACGCGTGATTTCGGCGAGATTGTATTTGCGCTGGTCGAGAAT
>JANQEF010000277.1 GCA_028278465.1 Dehalococcoidia bacterium
GACAACATCTACCTGATCGGCTTCTCCGGCACGGGCAAGACGAACAGCGGGCGCCGCGCCGCGGCACGCCTCGGCTGGGAGTTCTTTGAGATGGACGACGAGATCGAGGAGGCAGCTGGAAAGAGCATCCCGGAGATTTTCTCCGACGACGGCGAAGACCGGTTCAGGGAGATCGAGACCGAGGTGCTTCGCCGCGCCGCATCCCGCGGCCGGCTTGTCGTTTCTACGGGCGGCGGCGTGCCGACGCGGCAGGACAACCGTACCCTGATGTCGGAGTCCGGCTTCGTGATTCGCCTGACAGCGTCGCCGGAGACGATCAGCGCACGGCTTTCCGCTTCGGCGACACGCCGCGGAAGGGCGCTGCGGCCGCTGCTGGGCAGCGAGGCGCCGGTCGAGCGGGTGCGGTCGCTGCTGGCGGAGCGTGAAGAGGCGTACTCGATGGCAGACGGCGAGATCAACACCGAAGGGTTGCGCCATTCCGATGTTGCGCAGCTCATCATCGACACCTGGAACCACCTCTCCGAACAGGCCGAGCAGGATGACAACTGACGAAAACCTGGCCGCCGTAGTCAGCACCTCACAGGGCGACTATCGTGTGATCGTCGGCCGCGGTGTGATCGATGAGATCGGCCCGGAGATGTCTGCCGCCGGTCTCTCGGGCCGCGCCTTCCTGATCGCAGATGTCGCCATGTTCCCGACCGCCGTGCACCGGGCGCACGAGGCGCTGGAGCGAGGAGGCTTCGCAACAAACGTGATGACGCTCGAGATGAACGAGCGCGCCAAGAACATGGACACCGTTCTCCAGGTCTATGAGTGGCTGTCGACCCACCGCGCCGAGCGGGCGGACACGGTAGTCGCCATGGGCGGTGGTGTTGCTGGCGATCTCGTGGGATTCGTGGCTGCGACGTGGCTGCGAGGTGTGCCAGTAGTGCAGGTGCCGACATCGCTGGCGGCGATGGTCGATGCCTCGATCGGCGGCAAGGTGGCGGTCAACCTGCCGGTCGGCAAGAACCTGGTCGGAGCATTCCACCAGCCGAAGCTCGTGCTGCAGGACGTCGCGCATCTCGACACGCTGCCGCAGCGCGAGATGGCCGGCGGGTTTGCGGAGGCGATCAAGCACGGACTGATCCTCGACCCGGACCTGCTCGACACCTTTGAGAAGAACGCCGACGAGATGCAGAGCCTTGAGAGCGATCTCGCCGTGCGGACCATCCGTCGCAGCGTGCAGATCAAGGCGGAGGTGGTCTCGGCAGACGAGTTCGAGCGCGGCGACACACGTGTACTGCTCAACTACGGGCACACCATCGGCCACGCCATCGAGGCCGTCAGCGGCTACGGCGAGTACCTGCACGGCGAGGCGGTGGCTATCGGCATGATGGCCGCGGCCGGCATCGCCCGCAGGCTCGGCATGATCGACCAGGAGCTCGTCGACCGCCAGCGCAGCGTGTTGCTGCGCTACAGCCTGCCGGTCACTGTGAACGGCGTGACGGCAGACGCGCTGATCGAGGCCACGAAGTCAGACAAGAAGTCGCGTGGCGGCGCCATCAGGTGGGTGCTGCTGGAAGGGCCGGGCAGAGCGGCGACGCGCCGCGACGTGCCGGAAGAACTCGTCAGGGATGCGGTCGAAGAGGTGATCGAAGAGTAGGTTCGCCTACGCGCCGCCCGCGACCGCAGGCACGATCGACAGCTCATCGCCGTCAGTCACCGCAGTGTCGATGCCGGACATGTAGCGCACGTCCTCGCCGTTCACGTAGATATTCACGAAGTGACGTAGCGCGCCGTCCTCGTCGCACAGGCGGTCCTTCATGCCGGGATGCAGCGCGTCCAGCGCATCGATGACGCCGGCGATGTTGTCGCCATCCGCCGCAACCTTGTCCTGCTGCCCTGTCAGTCCCCGCAGAGGGGTCGGAATCTTCACCGTGACTGTCATCGTGCTCCCTGCATCCTGTCTCGTATCGTCGCCAGCCTCGAGTTCGCATCAGCGAGGCGGAAAGTTAGATCGCTGACAACCAATATTAGACGCGAACGGCCATATTTGCGAAGCAGCGCGGCCTGTCGGCGCCGTCCATCAGAAAAACCGACGCCTTGCATACGCCCGATCTGGTGATACATTCCCGGTGCGCCAGGAACGGCCGAACACAGACCGAGAGGCAGCAAGGAAACACACCGATGACCGACGCCGTGATGCTGGCCGGAGATCGCTACCACAAAGCCGAAGAGGCGTTCACCGGCGTCGGGACGGTGCTCGAAGCGGCCGGACTCGAGACCGAGTTCACCGAAGACTTCGCATCGATCGACTCCGCAAAGCTCGCTGGCAAGAAGTTGCTGGTATTTCACCGCGACGGCATGGAGTGGCCGAACGGACACGACGAGCCGCCAGAGCGCTGGATGCAGCCGCACCAGGAAGAGGCGATCGAGGCCTTTGTGCAGGGCGGCGGCGCTTTCCTCGTGCTCCACAACTCGGCCTGGAACTACCCGTGGCAGGGCGGATATCGCCGGACCGTCGGCGGCTACTTCCAGTTTCATCCGCCGTTCCAGCTCTTCGATGTGCACGTCGAGGACCCGGACCACCCGATAACACAGGGCGTCTCCGACTACGAGATCGAGGACGAGCAGCACTTCCTGTGGTTCGACTACGACCGGGCGCATGTCCTGACCCGCAGCCAGGGCAAGGACGGACGGGAGTCGGTGGCCGGCTTCTGCCACGAGTACGGCGACGGGCGAGTGGTGTATCTCGGCCACGGACACCGGCTCAGCTCGCTGCAACACCCGATGGCGCAGAAGCTGATGACGAACGCGGTCAACTGGCTGCTGCGAAGATGAATTTCTCTCCCGGGACTGCATTGGAGCTGCCCGGACCAGCGACGAAAGCGAGGTGGATATGACGCTGAAGATCCTGGACGACCGAATTCGGAGCGTGGTCGGCGACAGCGTGGAAGTCGAGCAGGTTGCGACCGGGTTCATCTTTACCGAAGGGCCAGTCTGGGACCCGCGCACACGCTCGCTCATCTTCAGCGACATGCCGGGCGACATCATGCGCCGCTGGTCGGAGACCCACGGGGTGACGACGTTCCGCCAGCCGTGCAACAAGGCGAACGGCAACACCTGGGACCTGCAGGGCAGGCTGCTTACCTGCGAGCACGGCAGCCGGCTGACCCGGACCGAGGACGACGGCTCGATCACCGTGCTCGCCAGCCACTACGACGGCAAGGAGCTCAACAGTCCGAACGACCTGACCGTGCGCAGCGACGGCTCGATCTACTTTTCGGACCCGACGTACGGCCGCATGGACGGTTTCGGGTTCCCGCGTGAGCAAGACATGGATGTGCAGGGCGTCTACAGGATCTCGCCAGACGGCGAGGTGTCACAGATAGCGGACGACTTCGCGCAACCGAACGGGATAGCGCTGTCGCTGGACGAATCGAAGCTGTTCGTGAACGACACCGACCGCGGCCATGTCCGGGTGTTCGATTTGAATGCTGACGGCTCGGCATCGTGCGGCGATGTTTGGGTCGATGTGACCGGAGTGGGCGATGGTGGTCCGGACGGACTGAAGATCGATAGCCAGGACAATCTGTACACAACGGGCCCGGGCGGCATTCACGTCTTTGCGCCGGATGCGACGGACCTGGGCGTGATCGGGATCCCGGAGGGGATTGCCAACTTCACGTGGGGCGATGACGACCTGCGAACGCTATACGTCACCGCCAGCACATCGCTCTACCGTCTGCGAGTCAAAGTGCCGGGCAGAAAGCTGGTTTAGTCGTCCTCCCTCCCGGCTCGGGAGGGAGCTAGAGGGAGGGTCGTTAGTGACGCCATCCTGAGCTTGTCGAAGGGTGGGACATTGTCATCTCGACCGAAGGGAGAGATCTGACTGGTCAATGCGAGACCACTTCTCCCTCATCCTGCACCTTCTCCCCCTGGGAGAAGGAAGACCGCCATCCTGAGCTTGTCGAAGGGCCGCGAGTCTTCATCGGCCGGGGCGGCCGATCGGGCGCAGCAAGCGGCACCCCTACCAGAATGGACCGTTGCTAAAAGGAAAAAGCCATGATCTCACTGCACGTATACATGACCGCCAAACCCGGCAAGGAATCGGAGTTGGAAGCCGGCATCCGGGACAGCTGGATCGCCGCTATGTCTGAGCAGCCCGGCTTCCTGCACGCCGCGCTGCTCAAGCCGTTCGCAGACGACGCGCTCGACGCCCTCGCCGCTCTCAAGCCGTCGCACACCTTCGAAGTCGTTTCGTTCTGGGAGTCAGAGGAAAAACGCCTCGAGTGGGTCGCCCGGCCCATCCATGACCAGGTATTCGAGCCGCTGTTCGAACTCGTCGACGACGTGAAACACACGCTGGCGACTGTCGAGCACGGCTGGAAGCTCTAGGCCCCGAGCTTCTCCGCCGCCACGATCACCCACTCACCGCTGTCCGCAAGCTCCGGCCGCTCACTCAGCGACACCTCGAGGTCGATCAGCGTCGCCTCGGCTTCAGGGTCGGCTGAGATCCGCTCCAGCTTCTGCCCGTCGGTAGTGAGAGGATTGGCAGCCGCGGACCCGACCACCCTGAACCCCAGGCTCTCGACGAAATCGCGCAGGTAGCGGTTCGTGCACAGGAACAGCGGCATGTAGATCACCGGAGAATCCGGCTCGGTGATCAAGTATCCGGGGTTGTCGAGCAGTTTTCGCCGATCGATGTGCTGGTCAAACGTCCGAAGCTGCCCTGCCTTGTCCCCTGCCGCGAAGACCGGAAGCAATCCGTAGAGGCTCATCGAGGCCACAACCAGCCGCCCGCCCGGCTTCACGACTCTTGCCATCTCCCGCAGCGCGGTCGCATAGTCCTCGTGAACGTACGAGAGCGCTCCGCCGATACACACGACGAGATCGAACTCGCCTTCGTCGAATCGGCTGAGGTCGCGGATGTCCAGCTCAAGGGCAGCAGTCGCATCAAGGACGGCTTCGGCGATCTTCTGGCGTGCGATATCGAGCTGCACCGCCGAGACGTCGCCCAGCGTGACGTTGGCGCCGGCTTGCATCATGTCGATGGCGTACCTGCCGGGCCCGCAGCCGAGGTCGAGCACCGAATCGCCCAGCCGCACGTGCTTCATCAGGAAGTTGCGGTGAACGGCGTACTCGATGCGGCCGGTGAGCCGGTTCTCGAACCGGTCCCACTCCTGCTCGGCATACTCCTCGAAGTGCTGCCGGACGTCTGGCGGTCTGTTCATGCGAGGGCTCGAAAGGTGGCTGGCGGGATGCGACGGCGTTCGTCCGGCAGCATACGCGTGCTCTCGGCCCGGGACAGCAATGCCACTGGCGAAAAGTGACTACGCGCTGAATGGCGCATCGTCCAGCCACGAGGCCACAGCATGTGAACCACCGCAGCATCAGCTGACATCACAACGAAAACGCGGCTCCGCCGCCTCCGCCGCACCTAATCCCCGGCCAGGACCTCGCCGTCTACGGGCGTCACCTCGACACCCTGTTCGCGCAC
>JANQEF010000284.1 GCA_028278465.1 Dehalococcoidia bacterium
GCTTCACAGGGATCCGCAACGCGCGCCGGCGCACGCGCCTCCTCTGCCAACGGAAACGGCGCCCGGGCCTCGACCGGCGCCAGCAGCAGGAAAAGAAGAAAGAGCCCGTGCATGCTCACCTCCTCGTCTTTCCGTTCACCATCCTACACCCAGACCCGGGGCGCCGTCGGCCCCTCGGGCCAGAGGTCGTGCCGCAAACGGGCCAGCAGCTCGATCTCGTCGCGCCGGGCAGGACGAATCACTCCGCCCTCTCGTCGTCGACCGCCGGAATCTCCTCGACTTCGGAGGTCCCCGAGGATCTATCGCCGGTCAGCCACTGCCAGCGTTCGGCGAGCACGAGCACGCCGTCCTCGACCCGCGGCGTCGACTCACACCGTCCGCTCATCAACTCACCGCTCGCGTTGATGTGGTGATAGAGGAACTCCAGCGACCCGTCGGGCCGTACCGTGCCGAGCAGCTGGCCGGCGACGATGGTGCCGCCCGAATAGTCGCCGGACAGCACCTCGCCGTCCTGGCGGTAGTGGAAGACGGTCTCACCGCTGACTTCCCCGTTCGGTGAGTTCCGCCGTCCCCGGAACCTACGGCCGTCGTAGTTCATGAGCGTCTCCTCCGCGAACCGCGGACCTGGTCCCAGAATGGCTGCTGCAGATGCGGCTTCGAGACCCACACGACCTTCGCGTGCGTTGGAATTCGCCGAAACGGCTTCCCCTCTTCCAGGCCCCCGAAGCGCACGTCCATCTTGACTCATGGGCAGAGGTCGTTGACGAAGCGGTGCGGCGGCGGCGAAGAGATTCCGCCGTCGCCTCGGAAGTGGTGACTAAGATCTTCGTAGCCGATCCCCGGTACCACCCGCTCGGCCCCAGCCAGGCGATCGAACAGATAGGAGTCGACCTGGCGATAAGCGGCGGCCTCCTACCCGACGGTGTCTCTCGCCTCCGGCAGGTGGAGGCTGCGCCAGAAGAAGAAAGCGATCGCGGCGCCGCCGGCCGAATGCATCGGGACGTCGAGCGGCGGAAAGGCGTCGTACAGCCCGAGCACCCGCGATGCTAGGACATGCGCCGCGAACACCGCGATCGGCGCCCATCCGGCGCCGCGCAGGCCGGCGAGGATCCATCGAACGACCAGCATCACCTGGCTTTCTCGACAGCTCGACGGTTTCTGGCGGGCTCACGCGAGCGGCGCTCAGTCGACGCGCAGACGTCGACGTCCCTCGCACTCCCCCTCAAGCACCGAATCGCCCGCCAAACTCACAGATTTGTCAGCCAGCCGCCTCGCCATCATCGCACCCAATCCCATCGGCATCCTCGTCTTCCATCTCTAGCTTTGGCATCAGCGCAAAGAAAGAGTCGACACGCTGGACCACCAACTCCAAGGACGCCACCCGAAACACCTCGGTGTGGATCTGCTCGCAGCCGGCCGTCGTGCACTCAATTGCCGTGCGTTCCCACGCCCGCTTACACGGCCAACTCTGGCGATACTCGGCAAACGGAGCCGAGCAACGGTGCGTCTGCAGCCTTCCGTCGAGATCCACGGTGAAACCAGCCTTGAATCTGCCAGGGTCGTGATCCGGCTCCAGCTGTATGACGTAGAAGAACCCGACGTCATCGGTCGAGAACACTCCCAGGCTTCCACGGGGTCCAGGGCCTTCCGCCGCCGGCCTCAGAATCTCAGCGCGGATAGTGGCAGCTTCGTCCTCGGTCACTGTCGCCACCATTTGGTTCCCTCTACTCGGTTCGCGCCGCTGAGAAGGACGGATTACTAAACGCGGCAGGATCTTGAAGATCCGCTGTTTCCGAACCTGCAAGTCGTCAGCGAGATCGACGATCGCGACGCGGCTGAGCCTGATGAAGCGCTCCTCACTGCTGGCTTCGTCCTTCTGCCCGAGTAACGCCCTTTAGACGGCAGTCTGGAAGCAGCACGCTAACCCTCATCCACTCTCCACAAGTCGTGCAACCTGTTCCCCGCAGGTGCCGCACTCGCCCTCCAGCACCAGATCGCCTCGTTCGAGGCGTCCCCGATAGCGAACGATCGTCCGAACAGCACCGCAGGACATGCACCACACGTTGTTGAGCAGCCGAGTCTTCCCTCTTTCCGAGATCGAATCCCAGAAGGACCTCGCTTGAGGCGTCATCTCTGAGGTCATATCTTCTCTGGCGTCTAACGGACCTTGAGCTCAGCGGCGCGCACGGGCGGGCGGGCGGAGCGTGCCCGTCCGTTGCAGCGATGGGTTAGCTGGCGCGTCTTAGCTCCTCGCGAAGAACGCGCCGCAGGGTGGCCTCCAAGGTTTCGTGTCCGCCCTCGATGTAGTCACGCAGTGCCGCATTGATCAATGTCTGGTAGTTGCCGCCCGCGGCCTTCTCAACCTGATCACGAAACCAAGTCAGGATGTCATCGTCGAGGCGGATCGTGATTCTGGTCTTGCCCTTGGGAACCCGGACCACGGGACCTCGTTTCGACTCCGAGAAATCGTATTCCTTGCTCATTAGCCCTCCTCGTACTGCCGGCGTTCTCGCCTCGTGGCCTTCCGAGCCGAGATGAGCCGGATTCGCTGCCTCCTCACCGTGTAGACCACTACCAGGACTCTCCCCAATGGATCCATACCTACCGTGACGAACCGTTCCTCAGATTGCGAGAAGGGATCAGCCAGCGTCAGTGCAAGCTCGTCTTCGAGAACGCCTACCGCGTCGGCGAAGCCCACGCCGTGCTTCTCTCGATTGCGTCGAGCCTTCTCTGGATCCCACTCGACTTTCACCAACAGATTGTATGTACGTTTGTACGTACTGTCAAGCTAGATCGCCCTCCCCACGGCGTCTAACGTCTTATGAGCTCAGCGGCAGCGCGAAGCGCTGTCCGCTGCAGCGATGGGTTAGGTTAGGCGGCGAGCTCTCACCTTCGCACGACACTTCATGTCCACACCTTCGGGGGGTCGGATCGGCAGGCCACCGCAAATGCTGCGACCGCGAGCCTTCGTCAGATCGTGAGAAGGCTGACCCTGGCGACGCGACGATCGAGCATTCAAAGAGAGGTCCGCGCGAACGCCTTCTCGGCCGCCGCAGGAATCTCGACCGAGACAAAGAGTGCCGCTGGAAAGAGAAAGTCCTCGCCGGACTCGTCGACGATGCGGACCATGCCATGCGACTCCGCATCGGGATCCGGGAGACCACGGTAGACCCGACGAACTTGGAGTGAAACCTCGTTGCCGCGATTGTCGACGCAGAGGAAGTACCTGTTCTTCTTCGCACTCATTGCTGCCAACTCAGGATTCGCTTTACCTTGAGGTCAACGAGGCCCATGGCATCGGCCGCGTTGACCTCAAGGTAAAGCGAATCCTGAGT
>JANQEF010000311.1 GCA_028278465.1 Dehalococcoidia bacterium
CGGCTCCAAACGAGCCGGAGGTGATGGCCGCGTTCGAGGACTTCCTCGGCGCGCTGGAATCGATCGGCTGCGAGGTGATCGATGTGCCGGTCCGCGGGCTCGCAGAGGCGAGAATGGCGAACTTCCTGGTGCTGAACGCCGAGTCTTACCAACGCCACGCGAAGAGCCTGAGCCAGAACTGGGACAGATACGGCGAGATCACCCGCGTCTACCTGCTGCAGGGCGCGTATCTCGGCGCCGACGACCTGCTGAACGCCAGCGAGGTTGGGCGTACGGTGCGTAGCCTGCTTGGGGCCGAGGTATTCGGCGGCGATCCGGGCGTTAAGGCGATCGCGATGCCCACTGCGCCGTTCGTAACGGCCGAACGCTCACGACGTCCCGGTGAACACTCGCGCGGCATCAACGCCTGCTTCACCGCGCCGTTCAACATCACAGGTCATCCGTCAGTCAGCGTGCCTGTGGGCTTCTCCGAAAGCACCGGGCTGCCGATCGGAGCAATGCTGACCGGCGCGTTGCACGACGACCTGGGGCTGCTTCAACTGGCACATGCGCACGAAAGTGCGACGGAGTGGCACCTGCGCCACCCGGACCTTTAGGGCTGTCATGGATGCGTCGCGAGTCAGACAGGTCGTCATCGATATGCTCGTGGCCGAGACCGGTTGCGAGCCGGAGCAACTGACCGACGGCGGGATTCACATCGTCGCCAGGGTTGCTGAACGCCGGACGTGGCCCGTTCACCGGGGATTCAACCCGCATCCCGGCAGGATCGGCGCTGTGACGCTCGGCACAGGAGCCGTGATCTCCGTCGAACCCCACGATCTCGACTGGGCACGCGAAACGTTCCGAACCGACAGCCGCGACTATCTGTTTCGCGGCGAGATGCTGGCCGAGTTCGTCAAGCGCGGCGCAGCGAACGGCGTGACGGTCCACGGCCCGTATCCGCGGTTCACAGCACCGGCCCACAGCATCGCCAGCCCTCAGCATTCCCCTGGATACTCTGTGCGGGTGACGGATATCGAGTCGGAGCTGGCGGCAAATCCGACTATGATTGACCGGTTACAGTTTCCGAACGCGCTGTTTCCGGAGCCCGATGCATCAGGACGCCCAACGGTCTTAGCGGCTGTAGCCGAGACCGAAAACGAGATCGTGGGAATCGCCGGCGTGTCGAAAGACTCAGAGTTCATGCACCAGATCGGCATCGACGTCCTGCCACAGCACCGCGGCAATGGCCTTGCGCCTGCCATGACCGCCGCTGCGCGCGCCACGTTCGAAGCCGGCGCGCTGCCCTACTACGGCACTTCGAGCTCCAACATCCCGTCCATGCGCACCGCGCTGGCCGCCGGACTGCGGCCGACCTGGGTTGAGGTCCTCACCAGACCCGCATGAGCATACTCGACCTCGTCCTCTTCCTCGCCGGCCTCGTCCTCCTCGTCCTGGGAGCGGAAGGGCTCGTGCGCGGCGCCACCAGTCTCGGCAGGCTGGCCGGGCTATCACCGCTCGTCATCGGCTTGACTATCGTCTCCTTCGCAACCACTGCGCCCGAGGCCAGCGTCTCGATCGTCGCGGCAGCCGACGGACGTGGCGGCCTTGCGGTCGGCAACGTGCTGGGCAGCAACATCTTCAACATACTGGTCGTCGCCGGGGCCGCCGCCACGATCATCGCCATTCCGGTCTCAAACATCACCATCCGTAAAGACCTCCCGGTGCTGATCGCCGCCACCACCCTCGTCTACCTGCTCGCCATCAACGAGTCGGTGGTCGAATGGGAGGGAGCGCTGCTTGTCCTGGCGCTGCTCGGCTTCATCACGTTCTCGGTGGTCCAGTCGAGGCGCACGGCCCGCGCGACCCGAGAATCGCGTATCACCCGAACGAGACAGGCAGCGCTGATCGAGATGGGACGCGGACTCGGCCTTTCCCTTGTCGGCGCGGCGCTGCTGGTGCTCGGCTCGCGGCTCTTCGTCGACTCGGCATCCGAGATCGCGACGGCGCTCGGCGTCAGCGAACTCATCATCGGCCTGACCATCGTTTCGGCCGGAACCTCGGCGCCTGAGCTGACCACCGCGGTAGTTGCAGCACTGCGAGGCGAGACCGACCTGGCGATCGGCAACGCGGTCGGCGCAAGCGTCATCAACGTGCTGGGAGTGGTCGGTGCATCTGCGCTCGTCTCCGGCGGCGGGCTCGAGGTTCCGAACGACGCCATCCGGCTCGACTTCCCGGTCGCCATCACAGTCGGGCTTGTGGTGCTCTCGATCGCCATGATCGGCAACCGGGCCGGCCGCAAAGACGGCTTCTTCATGCTCGGCTTCTACGCGGTCTACTTAACAGCGCTGATACTGATATCGATCGACGATGACCTGCTCAGGCCAGCCAGCATCATCGCCCTCGGAGTCGTGCTGCCACTGGCAACGCTGACCGCCGCGTTCATGGTGGTCCGCGCTGTGCGCAATCGGGACCGAGCACCGCTGGACGTGCCGTTCGTCGACCGCTGACGCCGCTCCCTGGCGGTGGTATCGTGCGCCGGGTCGAGTCTCACCCTGAAGCCACCACTCCACGGAGCCAGAGAACATGAAGGTCGTCTCCATCGAAACCGCCGCCGTCGAGGGTTTGCAGTCTCCGTGGATGTTCTGCATCGTGCGCACCGACGACGGGATCACCGGCTACTCCGAGTTCGGCGACGGAGCCGTCGGACGCGGACTTGCCGGCCTTGTTCAAGACCTCTCCGTTTACGTGCTTGGCAAGGACCCGCGGGCGGTCGAGAAGATCTACATGGACATGTTCCGCGGCACGCAGTCGGCGTACGGAGGAGCGACGTGGCAGGCGATGGCCGGGATCGAGCTCGCGCTGTGGGACGTGAAGGCGAAAGCGCTCGGAGTTCCGGTCTACGAACTGTTCGGCGGACCGACCCGCACCGAGCAGCGCGTCTACTGGTCGCACCTCGCCACGTACCAGGCCGGGAGCTCAGCCAAAGTCGGGTCGGAGCCGATCAGGTCTCTCGACGATGCCTGCAAGGTGGTCGAGCAGGCTAAGGCGGCCGGCTACGACGCCTTCAAGACGAACATCCTGGTGCCAAGCGATGACGGCGGCGAGTGGGGCACCATCAGCCAGGGCCGCAGCGGGCCACACGATCAGCCGATGACGCGCGAATGGCTGAACCTGGCAACGGCGCAGCTGACCGCGTTCCGCGAAGCGGCGGGGCCGGACATGGATATCTGCCTCGACGTGAACGTCAACTTCAAGGCGGCTGGCCATATCAGGCTCGGCCACGCCCTCGAAGATGTCGACCTGTTCTGGATGGAGATCGACAACCTGGACGCTCCGTCGCTGCGCATGGTCAAGGACGCCGTCAGGTTCCCGATCTGCTCCGGCGAGCAGAAGCTTGGCCCGTTCAACTACCTTCCGTACTTCGAAGCGCGGGCGATGGATGTTGTGAAGATGGACGTGCAGTGGCAGGGCTTCACGCCGGCTCGCAACGCCGCGAAGATGGCCGAGGTGTTCGACATGAACATCGCGCCCCACAACTACAACGGCCACCTCTCAACGTTCCAGTCCATGAACCTCTGCGCATCGGTCAACAACGTGCTGATCAGCGAGTCGGACCCGGTGCAGGTGACGTGGCGTGACGAGCTGGTGACCCACGTGCCCGAGATCGACAACGGCCGGGTGAAGATTCCGACGCGGCCCGGCTGGGGCACCGATCTCAACGAAGATGCGCTCAAGAAGCACGCGGCTTCGATCTAGGAAAGCTTCAGTACGCAGGCGACCACGGAGAAGAAGATGCGATTCGCGATCCTCGGCATATCCCACGAGACAAACACCTTTTCGAAGGTGCCGGCCGACTATCACCAGTTCGAGATGGCCGACCTGCTGCGCGGCGACGAGATCGTCGAGAAGTTCCAGAACGCGCTGTACACGACCGCCGGATACCTGGAGGCGTCCAGGGACTTCGGGTTCGAAGCAGTACCGCTGATGTGGGCACAGACCGGCCCGATCGGCACGATCACGAAAGACGCCTACGACCGCATTTCGGGTGAGATGCTCCAGATGCTGCGAGACCAGGGACCGTGGGACGCCGTCCTGCTGCCGAACCACGGCGCCGCCGTCTCCGAGGAGTTTCCGGACATGGACGGCGAGTTCACACGCGCAGTGCGTGAGATCGTCGGCCCCGACGTCCCGGTTGGCATCACGCTCGACATGCATGCCAACGTCTCGAAGGCTGTCGTTGCGAACACCGACGTCTGCGTCGTGTGGCGGACCAACCCGCACCTCGACCCGCGGCCGCGCGGCTACAAGTGCGCCGAGCTGATCTACCGCACGGTGAAGGGCGAGATCAAGCCGACGCAGTGGATAGAAATGCCGCCGATGATCGTGAACATCGTTCGCCAGTTCACCGGCGAAGAGCCCATGAAGACGATCGTCGAGGACTCCCTCGAAGCGCTTAAGCGGCCGGGCGTGCTGGACACCAGCGCGGCCGAGGGCTACCCATACTCAGACGTCGATGAGATGGGGATGAGCTGGGTAGCGATCACCGACAACGACCCCGACCTGGCGAAGGAGACTGCGATCTGGATGGCGGAGCGGGCCTGGCAGCACCGCGAGGCGTTGAACACGCCGGTGGCGTCGATCAACGAAGCGCTGGAGTCGGCGCAGAAGCGGTACCGCGGGCCGCGGAGGCTTGGCGACTGGGACGAGGTTCCAACGGACGGCACCGCGCTCGCTGCGCCAGAGATGGTTGAGACGCCGGACGGCAAGGCTCCTAA
>JANQEF010000069.1 GCA_028278465.1 Dehalococcoidia bacterium
CGTGAAGCTGCTGGAGCGCGACGGGCTGCTGGATGTTGATGCTCCGGCCGCCGTCTACTGGCCCGAGTTCGGCGCCAACGGCAAAGAGGCGATCACGACACGGCATATCCTGACGCACACTGCTGGGATGCGCACCGCAGACGTCGCCGATTCGGCCGAAAGCCTGGACGAGGCCCTTTCAGCCATTGCGAACGCCCGGGTCGAGCCCGGCTGGGTCATCGGCAGGGACGGCGGATATCACACCTTCGGCGGTTGGCAGGTGATCGGCGAGCTTGTGCAGCGGCTGAGCGGCTTGCCGTATGACGAGTTCACGAGACAGCGCATCTTCGAGCCGCTGGGGATGGCTTCGTCGACCTTCAATCTGCTGGCGGCCGAATCAGCAGAGATTCGCGGCAGGGTCGTCCCGATGCACAGCAGCAAGGGCAGAGAGTTCAAGCAAGACCGACGTTACACGCCGGAGTTCGTCTCGAGCTTCCCTAGGCCAGGCGGCGGCCTCTACAGCACGGCTTCTGACATGGTCCGGCTGTACCGGATGTTGCTCGGGCTCGGTGAGGTCGAAGGCGTCAAACTGCTGGAACCGGCGGAGGTTGTGGAAATCACCTCACCGCAGCGGACCGGCGTCCAGGACAGAACCTTCGGTCACGCGATGGACTGGGGACTGGGCGTCATGTTCGACAACAAGATCCACGGCCCGAACGCGCCGTATGGCTATGGCAAGCACGCTTCGGCGCGGACGTTCGGGCACGGCGGCAGGGAGTCGTCGGTGGGGTTCGCCGACCCTGAGAACGACCTTGCTGTGGCGATTGTCTTCAACGGGATGCCCGGCGAGCCCACGCACGACAGGCGCCTGAGGGCAGTGATGACGGCGATCTACGAGGACCTCGGACTCGCCTGAGAACGCACCGCGACCCCGGCGCTATCCATCGGCGGACAGCCTGAACCTGAATATCCGCCATTCATCGAGCTCTTCAAACCCCTGCGAGCGGTAGAAATCGGTCGCCGGGTTCCAGTCGAGCGCGGCCAACTCAACACGCCCGCAGCCGCGGCTCTTCGCAAGCTCGACAACCGAATCGACCAGCCTTCGGCCGATCCCCAGGCCGCGAAATCTCTCCTCGACGAACAGCTCCTCGATCCAGATGCCGGGCCGCGCCGTCCACGTTGAGTAGTTCTCGAAAAACAGCGCCAGGCCGACCGGATTGCCGGCGTCTTCAGCAATCATCGCTTCGAACCGAGGACGATCGCCGAAGCCGTGCTCTAAGACCGCACGCTCGTCGATGTGGACATTCTCTAGCGGTTCCTTCTCAAACCGCGCAAGCTCCTGAACGAAATGGACGATCGTCTCGGCGTCAGAGCGTTCGGCGAGGCGAATGGTCACGCTCTCGTCAGGCCGGTCACCGTCGCTCATTCGGCAGGCACGCCCTGTTTGCGAGTCAGGAGCGACCCGTCAACGCCGCGCTCGATGAGCAGTGGGCGGACGCGCTTCCAGATGGCGTCGGCGACCCGGTGCTGCGCCTGGTCAGCGCCAACCACGCACCAGCGCTTGCCCTCCCTCGCCAACTCCCGGTAGCCCCTGTGGACCTTCTCATGGAACGAAAGCGGCTCCTGCTCGAACCGCCTCTCCTTCACGTTGTCGCCAGCCCTCGCAGCCTTGCCGTCGCCCGACTCATCCAGGAGCGAAGGAGCTGTGTCCACTCGCGCCAGCATCACCGCCGGATCGGCATCGAGCAGCACCGTGAGCTCCGGCAAGACACCACTCGTGGCAGTGCGGTTTATGACCTCGATCTGGTCCACATCCATGCCGCGCCCGTAGCCCTGGTAGGCGATCGTGGAGTCTATGTACCGGTCAACGATGACCACCGATTTGCGGCGAAGCCCGGGAGCGATCACCTCGTTGACCAGTTGTGCCCGCGCGGCAGCGAACAGCAGGGTTTCGGCGGCAGCGCCGATGTTCGACTCGCCTTTGACCAGGGAGCGGATCTTCTCGCCGATCTCGGTCCCTCCCGGCTCTCTAGCGATCTTCACGTCGATGCCGAGGTCAGCGATGCGGCCGGCAAGCCTGGTTGCCTGTGTGGTCTTGCCTGTGCCCTCGCCGCCTTCGAATGTGATGAAAAGGCCGCTGTTGAGCTTGTGTCCGTGACCGTTCGAAGACACGGCGTTTCGTCCCGCCTCGTGCGGTATCAGCCCCGGCTGAACAGGCGACCTCGATTTCTTTGGATCCTGGGAGGTCATTTCGTGCGCCTCCGTTTGCGCCGTGGCTGTTGGGCCTCAGGGCGGAACCCGAGACTCGACGGCGGGTGATGGCCCGCACAGGCTAACGCCAGAGACGAAACCACGCCAGTCCGCTGGACGCGGTACGGCGTTCGTGCAGTTACCGCGAACGACGGCGTATGACCACCCTGCGTGATGGCTCCCGGCCGGTGCTGGACGACCCGACGTTGTGCCGGGCGGCGAGGCCGTGCTGCAGCCTTCGTACATAGGACGACTGCGGTGAGAGCTCTATCTTGCGAGTGCCTGCCATCACCTGCTCGACGGCCAACTGGGCCTCGTCCATCGCCTCCCGGACCATCGGCGAATCCTCGCCGGTCGCATTCCCGTTCTCGCCGCGCGTCCGATCAACCCGTGCAGTCTCACGACGGTGGCCGTTCGATGCGAACCGGTGCAGGAACTGCGTCACCTGCTCTGCTGTCGCCCTGCGCAGCACGTAGACAGGCAGGCCGTCCCGCTCCGCCCTCCGAATCACAGTCGGCCTTCTGCTGTAGTGGGACTTGGTGGTCACGAATATGTCGGCGTCCGCAGCGTTGTCCACAACCTGCACCGGCGCGCCGGTCTCTTCAATCAGCGCAGCGATCATCGTCTTAGGCACGCCGAACGGGTGGATCCTCACCGGAGCCGCGGAAACGGCGGGCCCGTTGGATTCTGGAGGCGTCGGATCGGCTGTTTGCCTGCGCGGCGCGGCGCCGGTTGCCCGCCTCAGGTGTCCACGAGAGCGGCGCACGTCTTCAACATCGAAACCGGCCGTCTGAAACTCGTCTTCCAGCTCCTGGTTCTCTTCGACGTGCGACTCCACCACGCCATCCGGCTGCAGCGTGCGAACTTCGATCGGCAGGCTGATGCCACGCAGCATCCTGTCGACGCCGGTGCCAACGTCGTGGATCACGCCAACCCGGTTGCGCTCCCGGATCTCGACCACGACGTTGAAGGTGGGATCGTGGCTTCTTTCGAGTACGGTCTTCTGCGTCCTGCGACGGCGTGCCTCGATGTCTCCCAGCGTCACGGTCTGAGTGCCGCCTGCGAGGTCAGAAAGCGTCGGGTTGCTCACGAGGTTGGCGAGCGTATTGCCGTGCGCCGTCGCGACCAGCTGCACGCCACGCTCGGCTATCGTGCGCGCCGCCAGCGCCTCGAGCTCCGTGCCCATCTCGTCGATGACGATCACTTCAGGCGTGTGGTTCTCGACCGCCTCGATCATCACTTTATGCTGCAGCTCGGTGTTGGAGACCTGCATGCGGCGGGCGTGACCGATGGCCGGATGCGGCACATCGCCGTCACCGGCTATCTCGTTCGAGGTGTCGACGATCACGACGCGCTTGCCGTAGTCGTCCGCAAGGACTCGTGCCACTTCTCGCAGCATCGTGGTCTTGCCGACGCCCGGACGTCCGAGGAGCAGCACGCTCTGGCCGGTCTCCACCAGGTCGTGAATCAGGCGAACGCTGCCGAACACCGCTCGTCCGACACGGCACGTCAGGCCCACCGGCTCGCCGGCCCGGTTGCGTATCACCGAGATGCGGTGCAGCGTGCGCTCAATCCCTGCGCGGTTGTCATCGCCGAAGTGTCCGACGTTCTCGACGACGCGGTCGATCTCGGCCTGTGAAACCTCTTCGTCGGCGAGCTTCGTGAAGCCGTCCGGGAATCGCGCCTCTGGCGCTCGGCCGAGGTCAAGCACGACCTCTATCAGCGACGAGACACGCGAGTCGGACCGGAGCACTTCGGACAGGCGCTCCGGAAGCACCGCCATGAAGGCGTCCAGGTCGTCGACTATCTGTTCGTTCGGCTCTACCAGTTGTGCCGGTACTCCTCGATCTCATCTGCCTGACCGGGCATGGAATCGCCGGTCAGACTCACCGCGCCAGTCTTGCCAGCCCGGGAACGGTTTCCGTCACCGGGACCGCCAGCGTCTTCACCATTACATCGTACGAATCGCCCGCCGTAAACCCGATTTCCGCGAGAGCGCCTGCCAACTTCTCGTTATACGAAGGCACCATCGTCAGGGCAGGTTTGTCGCTGGCGTCCTTCAGGGCGGACGCGATCAGGTCACCTGTGTCGAGTGACGCGTCTTTGCTTGAAAGTATCGAAAAGTATCTACCTCCCGCGACCTCGCCGAGCGTTATCTCCGCCTGCAGCGCCCCGTTGCGCTGATCCTCAACCCCAAGCTGGCGCTGCTTCCGCGCCGGATGCTCCAGGGAGGAGCTCCACTCATCGAGCGTCTGCCCTGTTTTCGAGCGGACGTCGATCGGGACCGCCGAGCAGTACAGCCTGAATAGAGCGTGCTGGTCGGTCTCTTCCAGTGGCTTCAGTTCCAGTTCCGGCGCATCCGCGGTCGGAGAAATGACCTCTTCGGCAGATTCGGCCCTGTAGAGAGTCTCGCTGTAAGCGGGCATGTAGCCTGCCGAACGCGCCGCTTCGAACAGCTCGCTGCCCTGGCGCAGCCTGAGGAAGATCCGTCTTGCGCCCGATGTCCCGGCAGGGAACGCGAGCTGCTCCAGGACCTCGCCTGCTACCTCCCGGTTCTTCTTTGCCAGGTAGAGCTCGCTTAACTCCCAGGCGAACGGGCCCGAGCGTGAGCCTGCTCGCATCACCGCCTGGACCGCTGCACGGCGCGTCATCACCCAGCAGCTCTGCCAGGCCCGTGGCGACAGAGCGATCGAGGTGTACTTGAAAAGCGGAAAGCTTCTGCGGCCGCCCTTGACCGCCTGCGCCAGTGAGCAGACCTCATCCGGACCCGAGCGCTGCTTGAATGGCAGGAGCGCAGGTGAGTCTGTCGGATGAAGGTGCCTGATCATCTACGGGCTGCACATCCTCGTGGGCTCAGCCGCCTATATCACGATTTTCCAGATAAATCGCAGGTCTCGTAGCAGCGTTACACGACGTAATAACGCTGTGGGCGCCGCCACATTCGTGTGATCTATGCCCGCATTCACCGGCGATTGGCCACTCCCTCTCGCGCCATCGCGAGAAAGTACTCGTGGACCCGGCTGTCATCGGTCAGCTCTGGATGGAACGCCGTTGCGAGCAGGTTCTCAGAGCGCACCGCAACGGGTTTGCCATCTTCGAGCCGGGCAATCACCTCGACGCCTTCTCCGACGCTCTCAACCACGGGCGCCCGGATGAAGACGGCGAGGAACGGCCCGCCTTCGATGCCGCTGAACTCGAACTCGTCTTCGAAGCTGTCGACCTGACGGCCGAACCAGTTGCGCGAGACGCTGATATCCATCAGCCTCAGCGGTTCTGGATAAGGGTCAGTCAGCTCGCGTGCGATCACGATCATCCCAGCGCACGTGCCCCAGAGCGCTCGCCTGTCATCGACAAACTTCCGCAACTCGTCTTCGAAGCCGAACAGGTCGATCAGCCTGCAGATCGTGGTGCTCTCGCCCCCGGGGATGATCAGCCCATCGAGCTCTGCGAGTTGAGATGGCTTGCGCACCTCGACCGCCTCGACGCCCAGTTTCCTGAACATCTGGATGTGCTCGATGAAGTCTCCCTGGAGAGCGAGAACTCCGATCTTCAATGCGGGCTTTTCGTCGACCTCGCCGCTCTCGAGCGGGTTGACCGGCGTTGTCCCTACCAACCGCGCGTTTCCAGCCGCTGGTCGGCAGTGAGCTTGTTAGCCTCGAGCCCTGCCATCGCATCTCCAAGACCACGAGAGATCTCCGCAAGCATGTCCGGGTCGTTGTAGTGCGTTGTGGCCCTGACGATGGCGTCGGCCATCGCGGGCGGGTTCTCGGACTTGAAGATGCCGGAGCCGACGAACACGCCTTCGACGCCGATCTGCATCATCAGAGCGGCATCGGCGGGAGTAGCGATTCCGCCTGCGGCGAAGTTGACGACGGGCAGCTTGCCGGTCTTGTGGACCTCAAGGACCAGCTCGAACGGAGCGCCGAGGTTCTTCGCCTCGGTCATCAGCTCTTCCTCGTCCATGTGCTGGATCTTGCGGATCTCGCCGAGCACTTCGCGGGCGTGGGTCACGGCGTTGACGATATCGCCGGTGCCGGCCTCGCCCTTGGTGCGGATCATCGCAGCGCCTTCGCCGATTCTTCGGAGCGCTTCGCCAAGGTTGGTGGCGCCGCACACGAACGGCATCTTGAACTCCCACTTGTTGATGTGGAAGGAGTTGTCTGCGGGTGTCAGAACCTCGGATTCGTCGCAGTAGTCGACGCCAAGCGCCTCCAGCACCTGGGCTTCGACGAAGTGACCGATCCGGGCATTCGCCATGACGGGGATGCTGACAGCGTTGATGATTCCGTCGATCAGGTCGGGATCGGACATGCGCGCTACGCCGCCGTCCCGGCGAATGTCAGATGGCACGCGCTCGAGCGCCATCACTGATACCGCGCCGGCGTCCTCGGCGATCTTGGCCTGGTCGGGCGTCACAACGTCCATGATGACGCCGCCCTTGAGCATCTGGGCCAGGCCGGACTTCTCGCGCCAGTTCCCAACTTCTGGCTTCGAGCCTTCACGCCACGCTTTGGCCTGGGTGCCGTTTGTAGCGGTTGTGCCGGGTGTGCTGGTCGTATCCATCGGTCCACGTCCTTTCGGCTTTTAGAGATGATCACCACCCCGCTCCCGCTGGAACGGGCCGAGACCGCCGGTAGTCGCAGTTTCGAACTGCGGCTCGGCGGCTCAAGGTGACCGTGGCGGCGACACCGAACCCGCCCCACGGCTCTACCACAAGCAAACTGCCCGTGGCATTCGGTTGGATTATACGCTCGATAACGAGTAGCTACTGCGGTTTAGCACGTTCTTGCGATGGGCCTTCAGGCTCGTTCGTGTCTGTTCACCAGTGACCTTCAGGTTGATATGGTCTGCCCATGCCGGTAGCCGAACTGAAACTTGCCAGCATCTACTACGAATCGGTGGGAAGCGGACCTCCGCTGGTGTTCGCGCATGGCGCCGGAGGAAACGCTCTCTCGTGGTGGCAGCAGACGGCTTTCTTCGGCGCGCGGTACCGCTGTGTCACGTTTGATCATCCCGGCTTCAGACACTCCAGCTGGAAAGCGCCTGAGAGCGATCCCGATGCGACGTACGGGAACGTGCTGTGCGAGTTGCTCGACCACCTGGAGATTGAACGTGCCGGACTGGTTGCGCAGTCGATGGGTGGCTGGACCTGCATGCGGTTTGCAATCGATCACCCGGACCGCGTCTCTACGCTCGTGCTCTCAGCCACCGACGGCGGCCTGTACCTGCCGACTCGCGAGACATATGCTGAGTTCGAACTCGAGTTGGAGAAGATCAGGGCCGTATGGCAGGCGAGTCGGCCCGGCGCGTTTCATCCCGCGGCCGGTTCCCGGATGTTGAGTGAGCAGTCTGCGCTGCACGAGATGTACGAGGAGATCGGGAGCCAGAACGATGGCGTGTCGCGTAGAGGCTGGGGCGCAGTGAGCGAACAGGAGCTTGATCGTCTTTCATGCCCGGTCCTGCTTGTCCAGGGCGATGAGGACGTAGTGTGCTCTCCGGACCGAGTGATCGCGTTGCATAGCGCGCTAGAAAACTCGGAGTTGGTGCTGGTGCCGGAGGCAGGACACTCCGTTTACTTTGAGCGCGCAGAATTGTTCAATCGCACCGTGGACCGGTTTTTAGGCGCAACCTATCCTGCCGGGCCTCACGGCCACACAATCATCGAGAGCTTCGCTAACCAGGACAGCAGTTAGTCGGGAGGGGCATATGAGTTCGATCGGCATCATGACCGTCGGCGGAGACTGTCCCGGTCTTAACGCCGCCATTAGAGCGGTCGTGTTCAGGGCCGGCGACCGGGACCGGTCGGTTGTCGGCTTCCTGGACGGGTTCGAGGGACTCGCGCAGGACCGAACGGTCGCCCTCTCGAAAGCCAACACCTGGGACATCCTCGGCAGAGGCGGTTCCATACTCGGCTGCTCCGGAGAAAACCCGTTCCGGGACGACCGGGAGGCGGCAGACGCTGCCGTCGACAACTTCAACAGTCACAGGCTCGATGGCCTGATCGTTATAGGCGGCAACAGCTCGATGGGGACGGCGCTCATGGCAGAAGAGCGCGGCATCCCGGTTGTCGGCATCCCTAAGACGATCGACAACGACGTGGAAGGCACCGACATCACGATCGGCTTTGACACCGCCGTCCAGACAGCGACCGAGGCGATCGATCGGCTTCGCACGACGGCCGAGTCACATGACCGCGTGATGATCGTGGAGACGATGGGCCGTGACTTCGGCTGGATCGCCGTTGCGGCCGGGATCGCCGGTGGAGCAGACATCATTCTGACGCCCGAGGAGCCTGTGGACGTCGAGGCGGTCGCACGGACGGTGAAGTCGCGCCAGGACAACGGCCTGGAGTTCACAGTCATCGTCATCGGCGAAGGAGCCACGTTCAGGGGCGAAGATGTGCAGTACGGCAGCCAGCGGCCTGGCGATCGCTACATGCACTTGAGTGGCGTGGGCCGGGTCCTTGCGGACAAGCTGGAGGAACTGGATCCCGGGCGCTGGAAGCTCACCGTCAGTGTGATCGGGCACCTGCAACGCGGAGGCTCGCCGACCTCAACTGACAGGATCCTTGCAAGCCGGTTCGGCGTCAGGGCTGTCGATGCGCTGCTGGACGGGTCGCACGGGAACATGGTGGCAATACGCGACGGCAAACTTGCACTAACGCCGCTTACCGAAGTCGCCGGAAAGCTGAAGGCGGTGGACCCGGAGCTGCTGGCAGACGTGAGGACGTTCGCAGCCACGTCGTAAACGTGAAATCTTGCCGTGAAACGGGGCCGGCGAAGCCAAAACGAGGAGTGATTTGGTGGGCCCGGGAAGACTCGAACTTCCGACCTCTACTTTATCAGAGTAGCGCTCTAACCGGCTGAGCTACGGGCCCGCTTGGCGCGGCGCGATTCGGCGTGCTGCGAATCGGTGAGGCGCTGCGTCAGACGCAGTCTTTGCGGCCAAGTCCCGGTAATTCTACAACGAGTTCAACCGGGGTGTTCCGGGCAACCACCAGCACAAGGTTCTCGGTGTCCGACGTGTTGACGGGCTGGTGGTTCGAGTTCGGCGGGACGTAGATGAAGTCGCCGGCCGAGATGGTGTCCTCACGGTCGAGCTCAGGCCCGGAAAGAAACGTGCCGGTGCCGCTGACCACGTAGATCGCTGACTCGCAGTTGGTGTGGTAGTGCGTGGTCGAGCACCGGCCGGGCGGAACAGTAGCGATCGCCAGGTGGATGCCGGTGGACCCGGTCAGCGACTCCGAAACCCCGGCGAGCCGCGTCATCGCGCCAGAGTTGATTTCGACTTCCAGGTTATCCCTGCCGACGACTGTGCAGTATTTGGAGTGTTCAGGTTCGCTCATGGTTTAATTCTCATCTGTCGCATTTGCTGTATCAGGGCAAGTATCAGGATTCTATTGAGCGGCTCGCTCTACTATGTCGTTCGCTGCCTGAAGATGGAAGTCTGCCTGCTCGGTGTCGCCAAGCCCTGTATATATCGAGCTGAGTTCCAGGTGTGAGAGCCTCGCGAACTCCGAATCCGGCCCCTTCTCTATCGCGATTTCGAACGATTCGATCGACTCGTCCACGCGGCCCAACCTATCGAACACCTGCCCCTTGACCCACCAGGCCTGCGGAACCGGACCGACTGTCGGCTCAAGGTCTATTACCCTGTCTGCCATCGCCAGGCTATCGTCCCATCGGCTCGCGCCGGCGTAGGCGTTGGCAACAACTGCGAGTACGCTCGCCTCGTTCGGAAACTGTAGCGC
Source organism: Dehalococcoidia bacterium (assembly GCA_028278465.1). GTDB lineage: Bacteria > Chloroflexota > Dehalococcoidia > Lucifugimonadales > Lucifugimonadaceae > JAJCYX01. The sequence continues at coordinate 9,980 of JANQEF010000069.1, forward strand.
CAACTCCTCGTACCTGATCACCATCTCGTCTCGGAAATCCAGCACTCCTATCTCGACCAGCAGCGCGGCCGCCTCGGCCAGGAATATGCGCGTCTGGATCGCCAGTGGATTTCTCTCGTGGTAATCGAGGAGCATCGCGAACGCTTCTTCGGCCAGGTCGGCTGCACGCTCACGCTCTCCCAGTTCAAGCAGCGACCGTGAGTCTTCGAGCAGCAAGTTGGCCGGTAGATTCGTGTACAACTCGACCTGCGGCGCTGCGTCACGAGCCTCCAGAAGCAGACTGAAAGGATCGAGCAGTGTCTCTTCGCGCTCTACCGCACGAACTATTCGACTGCCACGCAGGATCTGTGTGTCGACAAGGACAAAGATCGCCATCGCACCGACGAGCGCAACCACACCAACACCGAACGCGACCGGGCTTATGACCTGCTCTGAGACTCGCCGGTCGCGACGCCGACCCGACTTTCGCCTGGGACGGTCCTCGACCACCGCCGGTTCGTCGCGATCGAGCAGTATGGATTGGAATACGTGCCGATACAGGACAACTACCAGGCCGATCAGCACCCATGATGTGAGGAGGTCCGACAGTCTGCCAACTCCTGCCAACTGTTCGACGGCGGATCCGACGAGAGCGGCCGTAACCGCAACGAAAACGACTATCAGCGCCGGGTCGACAGATGACCGCTCGCGAAACAGGCGTCGGCCGATCAAGAAGATGAGCCATGCGGTGATGAGGACGATAGACAGAAACGCGAGAAAGCCGGCCCAGCCTTGTTCGGCGAGAGTGTGAAGCGCTCTGTTGTGCGCGTGATCGACAAGCTCTAGAGACGTCCGCGGCGCGGAGACCAGCGAGCTCGAAAACCGGAACATATCGGGACCGAATCCGAACACAGGACGCAGGACTTTCGATACCCCTTCATCGGGCTGGAAAGTGTCCCACGAAGCGGACAGCTCCAGCACATCGCCCCAGATCTCGGATCGACCAACAAGGCCTCCCTGTATCACGCCTCCTTCCTGAGAGCTCGTTAGGGCGCTCAGTTCACCGCTGAACTGAACGGAGCGCGCCGAAGTTTCTCCACCCGGCAGCAGAGCGATGAGAACGGCTACGATGACCCCGGACAAGACCACAGCGGAGTAGACCAGCAACCGTTCTCGGCTCGAAAACAGAGCCACGCCAGCCAGCGCGACACTGAGCCCGGCAACGAGCCCGACGAGCGGTCCTCTGGATCCGGTGAACCACATCGCCGCAACTTGTAGGGCAAACCCGATGGTGAGGACGATGATGAGACGGCGTCTGGCAGCCAATCGCGGGTCCAGTATCAGGAGTGCCGTGATTGGGATACTCATCGCAAGGTAGGCGCCAAAGTGGATCGGGTTACCGAACGAGGCGAAGACGCGGCTCGAGTCCTGGACTGGTCCTATTGGATCCCAACCGAAATGTTGAGAAATTCCATATACGGAGGTCACGCTCCCAACAATTGATATCAGATATAAGATGCGCCATATCTGATCCATTCTTAGCACATAAATTACAATCGACGTGAAGATTACTATCAGCGATAGATACGTGTATAAACTGTAGCCAATCGAGGCCGGATTCAAACCCCAGAAGCTGAAGGACGGCATCTGTGACAACGCGGTCGAGATCACGTAGACGACGCTGAACGCAAGGACGGCTGTCAGAAGCAGATTGGCACGGTCCGATCGCAACCACGCGATCACATCGAAGGCCTCAGTATTCTCGTCTCGGGAACGTGCCGCCATCAGGCTGTTTGTCAGGTTGACCAGCAGTAGAACCGCGGTCAGCAGTGCGAAGAAGTGGATGGCGTAGCTCTTCGCCTCGCTGAATGTGGCGAGTGACTCGTTGTAGTTGAAGAGCACCGGCACCAGTCCCAGAGCGCCGAGCCACATCGCCTCGAGCCAGAACTCGGTGCGGCCCATCACAGACCAGTCGACCGACCGCAGCCGCTCCCTGGTCTGAGCCGTGGATACCAAGTGGTGAGCTCCTGATACGAGTTCGAGGTGTGGAGTGAGGCGCCGGGTCTAAGGTCCGCGCAGGAGAGAGCGCGAACTGCGGCTCCAGATTATATGTTTTCCGGCGCGAGCCCCGAGCTTACAGTGACCCGCCGTCCAACTCTGGAACAAGCGTCGAAACGGGACACAAGCCGGGCGAAACGGCATCGGGCACGGCACGTGAAGCGGCCGGACGCGGGCAGGACTTTCTCGAATGACCAGGACGCCGGCCAAAACTCTCGCTAAACGAAAAAGACCCGGCGTGTCTGCCGGGTCTAACCCTTAACGGCTGAATAGTGGATGGAAAAGCTCGTCTAGTTTCACGAAGTGTGAATTCGACTTTGCAGGTTTTGCGGTCCTGCGAACCGTTTTCCAGTAACGATGACCATGATCTAGCGGGTTTCGGCGCTTCGACCTACGAGCCCCTTCCACTCCACTGCGTCTCGTTTCCGAGAAGCGGTTTCGGGAATCTCGCTCAAGTAGTTCTTGGCACAGAAACCGGTCACCGAACGACCTGGGTAGTCTCGAACGGGCTGTTTGTGAACCCTTCGCCTATCACTCCTGGATGCGCACCGCGCGCTCCAATATGGAATGACCTGCTCGGGGTTCGCCCGTAAAGAGAACTCCTTAGAAAGGAGGTGATCCAGCCGCACCTTCCGGTACAGCTACCTTGTTACGACTTCGTCCCAGTCAACGGCCCCACCCTCGGCACCTGCCTCCCCGAAGGGTTAGCCTGGCGACTTCAAGTGTTGCCATCTTCCATGACGTGACGGGCGGTGTGTACAAGGCCCGGGA
>JANQEF010000096.1 GCA_028278465.1 Dehalococcoidia bacterium
CTGCGCATGCGTCCCCTGTTCGACGATCTTGCCGTTGTCCACCACGACGATGTTGTCTGCGTTGCGAATGGTGGACAGGCGGTGCGCGATCACCAGCGCCGTTCTGCCTTCGAGCAGCTTCCGCAGCGCCTGCTGAATCACCTGTTCGGTGTAGCTGTCGATGTTCGCCGTCGCCTCGTCCAGCACCAGTATTCGCGGGTTGGCGACGAGCGCCCGCGCAAAGCTCAGAAGCTGCCTCTGACCAACCGAAAGGTTGGTGCCTCGCTGCTCCAATACCGTGTCGTAGCCGTCCTCCAGTTCAACGATGAAGTCATGCGCGCCGATCACCTTGCATGCCTCGATGACGTCGTGCAGCGTGGCATCGGCGGTGTTGTAGCGCACGTTCTCGAATATCGACTGCGAGAACAGGAACGGCTCCTGCAAAACCATCCCCATCACTCGTCCTATCGACTCCTGAGTCACGTCCCGGACGTCGATGCCGTCGAGTAGCACGGCGCCTTCCTGGACGTCGTAAAAGCGGTGGGCCAGCGCGGTGAGGCTGGTCTTGCCCGAGCCGGTCGGACCGACGATGGCGACGGTTTCGCCGGGCTGTACGACCAGGTTGATGTTTCGCAGGATGGGCCGCTCGGGGTCGTAGCCAAACGTCACGTCCCGGAACTCGACGCGGCCGCTGATGTCGCCGATAGGCCGGGCGTCAGGCTTGTCGGCCACTTCGAGCGGGATGTCGAGGAGCTCGAATATGCGGTGGCCAGAGGCGACGGCCCGCTGCAGCACGGCGTAGTGCATCGTCAGGGTCCGAATCGGCTCGAAGAACCGCTGGACATAGAGCAAGAACGCGATCATCACGCCGACTTCCAGCGTTCCGTCCATCACTCTTCCGCCGCCGATGACGATGATCAGGGCGAAAGCGATTCCGGTGAGCAGCTCGACCGATGGCATGAGGACTCCGCCCAACCGCGCCGCTTTGACCGCAGACCAGAAGAAGGTGCGGACTTTGCCGTCCATCACGTCGTGGTTCTCGTCCTGCCGGTTCATTGCCTGGATGACCCTGATGCCGCTCACGTTCTGGTCGAGATAGACGCCGACGATCGAGGAGTTGCGGCGCATCCGCAGGAACGCCCTGCGTGCGAAGGGCTGCCACACGAACCGGATCAGCAGGAGCGCAGGCATGACCGACAACGCGATCAGCCCGAGCTGGAAGTCCAGGATGAGCATCACAACCACGATGCCCACGAGCGTCAGGACGTCGCCAATCACCTCGATCGAGGATTCGAGCATCTCCTGCAGTGCGCCGACGTCGCCGAACATCCTCGCCATCAGGCTCCCGACCGGCGTCTTGTCCGAGAACGACAGCGCCAGCCGCTGCAGCTGGAGGAACATATCGGCCCGGATGTCGTACAGAGCGTCGAGCGCGACCGAAGCGATCAGCACACGTTGCAGGTAGTTGGTGATCCAGTACAGGCCGGCCGTCGCGATCATCAACGACCCGATCAGGGCCAGCATCGATGAGTCGCCGGGGATGATCGCGCTGTCTATGCCGAACTTGACCAGCAGCGGGACGGCGAGTGTCGAGGCCGTGAAGCCGAACACCGCCAGCATCGCGATGATGATCCGCCTGCGGTAGGGCCGAGCGTAGTGAAAGAAGCGCCTGAACACCGTCGAATCCAGCTGGGAGAACATCTCCTCGTCGGATTCATGCAACCTCCTGTGCATGTCGCCCGCAGGCGCGGGACGCCGCTGTTCGCGCCCGGCGTCGGCTTTGCGTGCGTCAGATGCCACTACTCCTCAACCTCAAGGCTCTCCTTCTGCTGGAGTCGCCAGAGCTCAGCGTAGTGGCCATCCATGGCCAGTAGCTCATCGTGTGTGCCGCGTTCGATCACCTTCCCGGAATCGAGCACCAGGATCTCATCGGCCTGCTGCAGTGAGCTGAGCCGGTGGGCGATGGTGATGACGGTGTGGCGTTCCGGGAGCTTGCCCAGCTCAACGCGGATTCGGGCGTCGGTCCCGGCGTCCACGCTGGACGTCGAGTCGTCGAAGATTAGGATCGGTGGATTGCGGAGGAGGGTCCGTGCGATGGCGACGCGTTGCCGCTGGCCACCGGAAAGCCCGATGCCGCGCTCGCCGATCTCGGTGTCGTATCCGTCTGGCAGACTCTCGATGAAGTCGTGGACCTGGGCGATCCTGGCCGCAGCCACGACTCGCGATTCGTCTGCGGCCAGATCTCCGTAGCGGATGTTGTCCCTGATGGTGCCGTCGAACAGGAACGGATCCTGCTCAACCAGCCCGACGGCGTTGCGGACCGACTCCACAGTTGCGCCCGCAACCGGGCTCCCGTCTACGGTCAGGCTGCCGCTGTCCGGGTCGTAGAAGCGCGGTATGAGATTTGCGACCGACGACTTCCCGCTGCCGGGCGGCCCCACGATGCCGATCGAGTGATCAGGCCGGGCCTCGAACGTCACTCCATCAAGCGCCTTCACACCCTTGTAGCTGAAAGTGACATTGTCGAACCGGACGACACCGTCCGTCACCCTGAGCGGCTGCGCTCCCTTCTCGTCGGATATCGCGGATGGGATGTCGAGGACTTCGAAGATGCGCCCACCGGCCGACGCGGCCCGGGAGGTCGAGTTCACGATCATCACGATCATGCGTACCGGGAACGCAAGTATGCCGAGGAAGGCGAAGAACTGAGTAAGCTCTCCGACCGTCATGTCACCGTCGATCACCTTCTCGCCGCCCACCCAGATAACCGCCGCCCAGACAAGTAAGAAAGAGAACGAGATGGCGCCGGAGCCGCGGGCGTGCTGCTTCTCTGCCTTAAGCCGGAGCTGCACCACCTCCCGTGCTGTCACGTCGAATTTCTGTTCCTCGTATTTCTGGGCTGAGAAGGCACGGACCACCCTGACTCCTGCCAGGTTCTCCTGCATCGTGGTCGTCAGCTCTCCTAGCGCGTCCTGCACCAGACGCCACGTCTTACGCAGCTGGAGCCTGAGCCGGGCGCTCCGCAGCACCATGAACGGAACGAACCCGAGGCTGATCAGGGCCAGTTGCCAGTCGATCACGGCCATGAACACCGCCGCTGCGATCACGGCGACGGTGACCCTGAAGATCTGGATGAGCCCGCTCTGTACGAACATGCGGACGCCCTCGATGTCTGAGAGGCCGCGGGACATCAGCTGTCCCGTGTGAACGCCGTCGAAGAAGGTGAAGCTCTGAGCCTGCAGCTTGTCGAAGTAGATCATCCGTATGCGGTTGGCCACTCGTTGGCTCAGCGTCTCTCCGAGGAACATCTGGATGAAGCCAAAGACGCCTCTGGCGAGTCCGAACACGATCACGAGAATCGCGGTCCGCACAAGCAGGCTGTTGATATCGTCGCGCGAGTACTCTTCCTGCTGGATCAGCGTGAACGCCTGGTCTACTCCTTCACCCAGCAGGCGCGGGATGAAGAGGTAGAGGATGGCGGATGCGGTCGCGGCGAGGGCGCCGGCGGCGAAGTGCCAGCGGAACTGCAACGCGATCAAGACGATGCGCCAGACCGCGTCTGCGCCGGACGGCCCGGAGTCGGTGATACGTGTCCGCGTGCTCCGGCGCTCTCGTAAAGCGCGCCTGGAGTCTGTGTGCGTCGTCTGGGTCAAGAGATATCTCGGTTCGCCTGCGATCGAAGGCGTTCAGTCGTGGCCAGGCTGTTGAGCGAGGCGCTTCGATCAGCAGGAGGCGTGGCGACTTCGGCGCCAGTGTAACTCCGGCTGAAGCAAGGTGACGGGAAGTGACCAGCGAACGCCCGGCCTGCGCCGTTTTACCGGCGTAACATTCCGGCATGGAGTCCCAGCCCGCTGCCGAAGAGGTTTCCTCTGGCGTAGACGCGATCGCAAAGCCGAGCCAGCCGTCCCATCGCCGGGCCTGGTCCGTCGACGCCTTCCGCCGTGTCTGGACCGCCACCGTCCTGCTCTCGCTCGGCAACTGGACTGAGCGCATCGTCGTCGGCTTCTTCATCTTCGAGCAGTCCGAATCCGTCTTCCTGACCGCAGCGTCATTCGCCGTGCGACAGGCTCCGGGACTGATTGCCGCGCCCATCGCAGGGTCGATAGTCGACCGCTGGCCTCGCAGGCGCGTCCTGGCTATCACCGCCATCTACAAGGCGTTCATCCTCGTCGTGCTTGCCTTCTTCGTTGGCGTGGATTCACCTGTCCTGTGGCCGGTCTTCGTCATCACCGCGCTCGGCGGCATCGGCCAGTCGTTCGAGATCCCGGCCACGCAGGGCCTTGTGACCGACTCGGTGCCTGCGAAGCTGCGGATGAACGCTGTCGCGACGCAGTCGGTCGGCGCAAGAGGCATCGGCGCTATCGGCGGCCTGATCGCCGGCACGGTCACCGACGGAATCGGGGTCTCGGCTGCGCTGGGCATTGGCGCGGCCGCGTTCGCAGGGGCAACGTTCGCCACGCTGCTCATACGGCCCGCTCAGCAGAAGGCGGAGGCCGCTGCTGAAAGCGCAGGAACCATCGGCCTCGGCCTGTTCAAGCAGGCGTTTCTCGACCTGCGGATGCTGTGGCAGATACGCGCAGTCCGTACGCTGCTCGTCGCCGCGGTGCTGGTCGAGATGTTCGGCTTCGCGTTCGGCGCGCTGCTGCCTTCGGTCTCCGTCAATGTCCTGGACACAGCCGGGACCGGTCTCGGCGCGCTCAACATGATGGCGGCGTTCGGGTCGCTGGGAGGGGTGATCGGCCTGGCGATGCTCGGCGACTACCGCCGCAAAGAGCGGCTGCTGGTGCTGATCACGCTGTGCTACGGCACGTTCCTGGTGCTCTTCGCCTCGTCCAGCCTCTTCCCGCTGTCGATGGTGCTAATACTCGGCGTCGGGATGTCGGCGGGCGCGTTCGACGCCATGCAGTGGACGCTGCTGCAGGCGAACGTCCCGGAGAACATGCGCGGCCGGGCGATCGGCGGGTGGGTCTTCGCCATCGGCTTCGGCTGGGTCGGCCACATCGGGCTCGGCGCGCTGGGTGAAGTGATCGGCGTGCAGTGGGCGCTGGCAGGCGCGGGCGTGCTGGTGCTCGCCACGGGCGTGGTGCTGGCTAAGACGGCGAGGCGGCTGAAAGGCGCAGAGCGAGCCGTGTAGCGTCCGACGGTCGGTTGCGCGCTACTCCGGTGGTGTGAAGGTGATTACCAGCTTTGGCCGCTGCGATTCGGTGGCGAACTCCCGGCTGGCGAACCGCTTCGCAGAGCGGCCGTCCGACTCCCGGCCGATCAGGATCCAGCCGAAGTTCGACGCCGGGTTGTCGACCCAGCTCTGGACGTCTCTAACAAGGTCCGGGTTCGATCGCCATGTGTATGCGCCGTTGCCCTGTACGTTGATCTGCGAACTGGCACTCGGAGCGAAATCGCCGCCGTCAGTCTGCCACGCGCGGTCGGGTGAGATAGCGTGCGTCCACGTCGCATCGCCAGCCAGCGCTCCCGCTCCGCCGCCCTCGTTGGCGCTGGCGTCGGAGGCGCCTTCACCCCACTCGGTGGTGACGCGATGCACCGCAACCGGGTCGACCTGGGTCACAGTGCGAGTGACGGACTGCGTCAGCTCAACCGAGTCGATGATGGCGCCGCTCGGTACCGCGCTTGCGATGTCGAACTGCACGAGCGCACGCCGCAGCGAGCCGTTGTTGGTTTTGCCTGCGAACAGCCCCTGGCCCGCGCCGTTGCTGGTGGCCCCGACTGAGGACTGGAAGAGGGTGTTGTCTTTCGATGCGGTGAGCTCGACGGTGTTCGGGACTCCCGGAGTGAAGGCGACGGCCGGAGTTGGTGTCGGCGAAGGCGGTGGCGCCGGGGTGTCTGTCGGCCGCGGAACGTTCGGCGTCGATGTAGGTTGTGACGTAGCCGTCGGGGTGTTGGCTGCTGTCGGCACGACTGTTGGCCTGGGAGTTGCTGTTGAGGCGACCGTCGGTGTTGGTGCTGGACCCTGGGGCGTTGCGGTGGGGTCCGGTGCAGGGATGCTGGTCGCCGTTGCGGCCGGAGTTTCTGTTGGCGTCACCTGCGTTGGCGAGACGGGGGTCGAAGTAGCGGCAGGAGGCGGGGTTTGCGTCGGATCAGGATCTCCGCTGCAGGCCAGCGCCAGCGCAACCACGCCGCTGACGGCGACGAACGTAAGACGATTTCTCAAGACCGGAAAAAGGGCGAGCTTCACAGGGCAAACTCCACGTCAGGGTTGGCAGACTCACGTCCGTCCCACGTGGAGGTAGTTCGAAGCGAAAACCGAATCGGATCATCCGGCTGCAAACCGCTGCCAGCCGGATGCTATTCCCACTCGCTGATCGCCGCCCTCACAAGCTCCCGCAACCCTTCGTCCTTGCCCGCCTCGTAGAGCGCAGCCTCCAGCATGCCGCCGGGGTTGCCCGTGTCAGCGTGATGACCTGTGAACCGGCACGCGTGCACAGGCAAGCGGCCAATCGTCGCCTCGATCGCGTCTGTCAGTTGTATCTCGCCGCCCGCGCCCGTGTGCTCCTCCTCCAGGTAGTCGAAGACCGCAGGCTCCAGCACGTAGCGGCCGATGATCGACAGGTTCGAGGGCGCATCCTCCAGCGCAGGCTTCTCAACCATCCCGCTGACCGAGAAAACGCCGTCTGATATCTCCTCACCGTCGATGATGCCCTTGGAGGAGACCACGTCGTCCGGCACCTCCAGCGCTGCGATCACCGAGCCGCCACCCTGCGCGGTGCGAACGTCGATCAGCTGTCTCGTCGCCGGGACGTCCGACCAGATCACATCGTCCGGCAGCACCACGACGAACGGCTCACTTGCCACGAAGTCGCGGGCCATCAGCACGGCATGGCCAAGCCCGCGCGGCTCGTCCTGGTAGATCGTCTCGATCCGCGCCAGCGAAGCGATATCGCGCTGCATCGCCGCAAGCTCCGTCCTGCCGCGCTCTTCGAGGATGTCGACAAGCTCTCTGCGCTCGCCGAAGTAGCCGACCACTTCCTCCATTCCGCGTGACATCACGATCGCGATATCAGTGATCCCGGAGTTCACGACTTCTCGAACGGCGTATTCGATCACCGGCACGTTCAGTATCGGTATAAGGATTTTGGGGACCGAACGAGTGGTCGGTAGGAAGCGGGTCCCAAGGCCGGCGACCGGCATGACCGCTTTTCGGACGGGCGTGGTTTCGTTGCTCATTGCGGCAAGCATATTAGTCGATGCCCGACATCACCACGTCCCAAACGCAGGATGACCGTGCGGCCCATCCGGTAGTAGCATTAAACGTGGTCGTGCTAGGCGGGGAGTTAGCGGCACCCTGAACTCGCAATCCGCTATAGCGAGGCTTAACTCCCTGGATGAGACCTTAGCGTTCGCCACCTCTGTCTGTGCCGGACGGTGTTGAGAGCCTGGTCCCGCGCGGCGAGGCCCTGCGAACCCCGCCAGGTCCGGAAGGAAGCAACGGTAAGTTGGATCCCTCGGGTGCCGCGGGATAGCCGGGCTCGAGTCGTTTGGCTGGATACGCGACGAACGCGGGTCGACTTCGGGGTGCACGGCCATATTTTCTAGGCTCGGCGACGTTGGAGAGTTCTGTTCCCGGCGGAGTTCGCCAGTCGCGGTCGAAGGCGGCGCGAGCGGCGGCGGTGGCAGAAGACCCTACCGAACCCATGTCACGACAGCGACTCGGACAGCACTTCCTCACCGACCGCGCCGTCGCCGGACGGATAGTCCGTGCGGCTTCCATCACTCCACGCTCCACGCTGCTCGAAGTCGGTCCCGGGACCGGCGCGCTCACCAACCAGATGGCGGCGTCCGCCGGCACGCTCACGGTCGTCGAGTTCGACCGCGAGATGGCAAACGGCCTCAAGGTGCGGTTCGCCGGACTCCGCGACGTAGATGTCGTCGAAGCGGACGCTCGCAAGGTAGACCCGGAGTCGCTGCCGCTGATCGCCGGGCGCGCCTACACGCTGGTGGCGAACCTGCCTTACTACGCAGCAACGCCGATCGTCCGCAACTTCCTGGAGTCGTCTCACCCGCCCGAGCGCATGGTCGTCATGGTCCAGCGCGAGGTCGCAAATGACATGCAGGCCGAGCCCGGCTCGATGAGCATGCTGTCGATAGCGGTCCAGGTGTACGCCGAGCCGAAAGTGCTGTTCGAGGTCCCGCCCGAGGCGTTCACGCCGAAGCCGAAGGTGATGTCAGCAGTCCTGGAGCTGAAGCCGCGGCCAGAGCCGCTGGTGGCGGCCGAACGGCGCGCTGACTTCTTCCGCGTGGCGAGGGCCGGGTACAAGGCGCCGAGAAAGCAGCTCCACAACTCGCTGGCTTCCGGCCTGAACATCGACACAGCGCTCACCCGTTCGATCATCAAGGAGGCCGGCATCGACTCCGAGAGAAGGCCGGCGACGCTCTCTATCGAAGAGTGGCAGCTTGTGCTGGATGCGTGGACCGAAGCGGGCAGGCCGGCGGTGGTTCACGGCACCTCGCGCCAGGACCGGGCCGAGGCGCTGAAGCGGTGATGTGCTCATGAGCACGATTACAGAGCTGGCCCACGCCAAGATCAACCTGACGCTGGAGAACATCGGGAAGCGGCCCGACGGCTTCCACAACCTCCTCACCGTGATGACGACTGTCGGACTGCACGACGAGGTGACCGTCGCTGAGTCAGACCGGCTTGAGATGACCGACGACGGCGGCATTCCGGCC
>JANQEF010000123.1 GCA_028278465.1 Dehalococcoidia bacterium
GACGAAGACAGGCGCTGCGAATGCGTGGGCGCCGCTTTCAGGCGATGAGCTGCGGGACATGGTGTTCATCCCTACAGGCAGCGCTTCTCCCGATTTCTACGGCGGCGAAAGGCTCGGGGAGAACCTCTTTTCGAGCTCTGTCGTGGCGCTTCGGGCGTCGTCCGGCGAGTACATCTGGCACTTCCAGGTGGTCCACCACGACATCTTCGACTACGACGTGGCGGCGCAGCCTTCGCTCGTAACGGTCAACCATGATGGCATGCAGATAGACGCGGTGGCGGTTGCGACCAAGATGGGACACATCTTCGTGCTGAACCGCGACACGGGCGAGCCTCTGTTCCCGGTGGAGGAACGGCCGGTGCCGGCGAGCGATGTGCCGGGTGAGGTGGCGTGGCCGACGCAGCCGTTCCCGGTACTGCCGCCCCCGCTGCTTGAGCCGGAGATTGGCGTTGAAGACGCATGGGGCACGTCGGCTGGCGCTGAGTCGAGCTGCCGCGTAGCGCTGGACTCGGCTCGCAACGAGGGCATCTTCACGCCTCCGAGCTTTGAAGGATCGGTCTTCTTCCCGTGGTGGGGAGGCGGCGTGAACTGGGGCGGCGCCAGCTACGACCCCGAACGGAACGTGCTGGTGACGGCGGTGAAGCGGCTGCCGGCGGTGATGAAGCTGGTGCCTCGCAAGTCGGAGACCGAGGGCAGCATGCTGGGCACGCCGTACACCAACAGCGGCGGCGTGCTGTACGGCACGAACGGGCTACCGTGTATCGCGCCTCCGTGGGGGATTCTCGTCGGCGTGAACCTGGACTCGGGCGAGATCGAGTGGCGCGTGCCGCTGGGCGAGATGCCGCCGGGCACGGTGTTCCCGTCACAGGAGCTGCTGGGCACGATGTTCTGGGGCGGGCCGATCACGACGGCGGGCGGACTGGTGTTCGCGGCGGGCTCGCTGGACGGGCACCTGAGGGCGTTCGATGTGGAGACGGGTGAGGAGCTGTGGAAGGCGAAGCTGCCGGCGGGCGGCCAGGCGACGCCGATGAGCTACGAGTTTGATGGGAAGCAGTACGTGGTGATCGCCGCCGGGGGTCACGGCAGCCTGGGCAATGAACAGGGCGACTACTTCGTGGCGTTCGCCCTGCCGGATGGGGAGTGAGGAGTGGACTACGCCCGCTCCCACGTTGGGAGGGAGAACTCCGTCGTCCCGAGTCAGAACGAGGGACCCGGTGGGCGGGGCGACCCATCTGAAGTAGCCTCTGGATCAGCGGTTAGCAGTCACGGTGCCGGCGGAGAGTGAGCTTGACAGTAATCGGGCCCCATCCAACCACGGGTCCTTCGCTGCCGCTCAGGACGAATGTGTCCGAGGCTTTTCTGCTCTCGGCGGGAGAAAGCGCGAGGTGAGGACGAAGCGGCCACCCTTCGACAGGCTCAGGATGGCGAGACCACCGACCCTCCCTCTAACTCCCTCCCAAGCTGGGAGGGAGAACGGCCGACTCTCCTCTACTCCAAAAACAACCTGTAGCCTACTCCTGGTTCGGTCAGGATGCGGCGGGGGCGTGACGGGTCGTTCTCCAGCTTGCGGCGCAGCTGCTTCACGAACGTCCGCAGATATTCCGTCTCCGCGCCATACTCAGGGCCCCACACCTCCTGCAGCAGGTGCCGGTGGGTCAGCACCTTGCCGGCGTCTACCGCCAGCGTTCGCAGCAGGTCGAATTCCGTCCTCGTCAACCGCACCTCCTCGTCATCCTTGTAGACAAGCCGGGCCGCCAGGTCGATCTTGAAATCGGTGGCGTCCACCACCGGGTCAGACTGGTTGTCAGGCGCCGAGAGCCGCTCCGCACGTCTTATCGCCGCCCGCAGTCGCGCCGCCAGTTCCTCTGTGCCAAACGGCTTCGTCACATAGTCGTCAGCGCCAAGGTCCAGCGCCCGCACCTTCTCCCGCTCCTGGTCCGTTGCGGACAGGATGATCACCGGGTCGGTGTACCACTCGCGCAGTCGCTCCAGCGCCTCGAAGCCGCCGATGCCGGGCATCGAAATGTCCAGCACTACCGCGGCCGGCTGGTGCAGCGGCGCTTTTTCGAGCGCCTCCTCGCCAGTCGCCGCCAGCTCGACGCTGAAGCCCTGCTGCGACATGTGGGCCGCTACAAGCCGCCTGATCTTAGGGTCGTCGTCCACCACCAGTACGGTCGGGCTGTCGCTCGTGTTCGATTGCATGACGGAAATCTCTCCGGTCTATATCACTGGGTGTCGGCGCCGGTGTCGAGCGGGAGCGTGAACCAGAACACCGACCCGTGGCCGTTCGAGTCGACGCCGATCTGGCCCGAGTGCGCGTTGACGATCGATCTGCAGATCGCGAGACCGAGGCCTGATCCCTGCCTGCCGTTGGATCCTTTCAATCGGGCGAAACGGTCGAAGATGGCGGCCTGCTGCTCAGTCGGGATGCCGGGGCCGCGGTCGTCTACCTCGACCCGCACCTCGTCCCTGCCGGGCACCCGCCGTGCAGTGATGCCGATGCGTTCGTCCGAGTATTTGAGGGCGTTCGAGACAAGGTTGTCCAGCACCCGGCCGATCTGGCCAGGGTCGGCGTAGATGTTCGGCAGGTCTGGTGGCACGTTGCTGTGGATGTCGCGGTTGATAGCGTCGCGGACCCGGCTCATGCGGGCCAGCGAGTCCTGCGTGATGTCCGCGAGGTGGCAGACCTCGAACTCGAACACGTCGCCGCCGGCCTCGATGCGCGTCATGTCCAGCAGGTTGGACACCAGCTCCGTGAGGTAGTCGACCTCGTCGTCGATCGGCTCCAGGAAGCTCACGGCGCCGTCGGTGTCGGAGCGAGTTGCGGCGGTGAGCGCGGCGGCGGCCATGCCCTTGATCGTCGCCAACGGCGTCCGCAGGTCGTGCGTGATCATCGACAGGAAGTCGTCCTTCGCCTGCTCAAGCTCCTTGAGCCTCGTCACATCGACGAAGACGCAGACGGCCGAATCGAGCTCGCCGTACGAGTCGAAGACCGGCGCAGCGCTGACGAGCACCGGGAGACGCTCGCCATCGGGCCTGATGAACAGCACTTCGAGCGGGCCTGCCGGGACGCCTTCGCTGAGCGCGATATGCATCGGGATCTCATCGACCTGCATCGGCGTGCCGTCGGTGCGGTGGTACAGGCGCGCGAAGGGATGGTCATCGCCAGGCGAGTGCTCGGAGAACTCGATGCCGGTGATCCTGCTGGCTTCGCCGCTCACCTGCACGAAGTGGCCGTCTGCGGCGTCCTTGACGACGACGCCGGCAGCGGAGCCGTGGATGACGGCGGCCAGCCGCTGCTCTGCCGCCTCGGCCGAGGCGCGCAGGTTGTGCTCGTCCTCGTAGAGCCGGGCGTTGTCGAGCGCGATCCGGGCATAAGCCGCCAGCGCCACGATCTTCTGCCGGTCCTCTTCGCTAAACGAGCCCTGGCCGGGACGCTTCGCGACGTACAGGTTCGCCGTGCTGTCGCCGCCTGACGAGACGCAGACGCCGAGCAGCGCCTCCATCTCGGGATGGCCTGGCGGGAAGCCGGACGACTTCGAATGCTCGGACATCCTCTCGAGCATCAGCGGGCCGTCATTTTCGCCCAGCATGCCGAGCAGCCCGATGCCTTTCGGTGGCGCGCCGATGCTGTTCGCCTGCTCTTCTGTCAGGCCTGCGTAGAGCATGTCGAGAACGCGGCCATCCGAGTCGAGCACGGTCACTGCGCCGAAATCTGCGCCGACCATCTGGCGGGCGAGTTCGGGCAGCGTATGGAGCGCCGAGGAGACGGCGTAGCGTTTGTCTGACCGCGTGCCTTCGGCAGGCGCCGGTTCGGCGAGCGTGGACCGCATAAGTCGGGCGACCGGCGCGTCTTGCGCGGCCGAATCGGCTCCTGTGGCGGTCTTCTCGGAGGTCATCTGGGAACGTTTCTCATGGTCCGCTGGCGGTCGGAGCGTGGCTGTTTCGAGTGAAATCTTACCGCTCGGGACGCCATCTCCAGACTATCGGACCGGACAGGCTCAGCGGACAGCGACGGTAGTAAGGGATGAGTGAGGATTCCGTGAGCCGGGCTGATTTCGCGGGCGCTCTCACGGATTCGTCACGCTCATGAACGCCGAAATCGCGTGTCTGTCGAAGAGACTGCATGCTGTCGTTGACCGGACGCCGACTCCTCATCCCGTTCCTCTTATTTGCACCGGCCCGACGCCCACATCACCCGATCGCCCGATTGCTTTCCTGGGAGACCTGCCATGCCAATCTACGCACTTGAAGCCACCGCCGGCGAAGTGATGTCGAGCCCGCCGATCGTGGTGGACGAGACGACGTCGCTGAAAGAAGCGGCCGGGTTGATGATCCACAATCGCATCGGCTGCCTGCCGGTCGTCGACGAACAGGGGAAGATGACCGGTGTCGTGACCGAGCGCACATTCCAGGTGCAGATCGCCGGCGTGAAGCCGAGTTCTGCGCTGAGCCCTGACCGCAGGGTGCTCGAAGAGCTGTACGTCGCCGGCCCGGACCACCTCGGCGCGGTCCAGGAGGCGTTCGTCGGCAGCTACTCGAAGCCGGTGGCCGAGGCGATGCAGGAGTCGCCGCCGACGGTGGCGAAGGAGACACCGCTCTGGGAGGTGGCGGAGACGTTGCTGAAGCAGCACCTGAGCCACCTGATCGTGGTGCAGGATGGCAAGCCGATCGGCGTAATCGCCCGCCACGACCTGCTACGCGCCTACGCGATGCAGTAGGGGGGTGTTTGGTAGAGGCGGGAAAAAAACGGCGCCCGGTCTCGTTCCTGCCGGGACGTTCTGCCACCCCTTCCCTTCGGCTTCGTTCAGGGCGAGCTTTCTCAGGATGGCGGTTTTCCTTCTCCCAGCGGGAGAAGGCGCAGGATGAGGGAGAAGTGGTCACAGATTGACCAGTCAGATCTCTCGCTGATGCTCGGGATGGCAATCGAGCGCCACCCTTCGACGGGCTCAGGATGGCGTCGCTAACGACCCTCCCTCTAACTCCCTCCCGAGCCGGGAGGGAGGAACCGCTGCCGGTCCCGCCTCGCCGGTGTATTCTTCCGCTCTCTGGTTCGGCGGCCTGCCCATCGCTGTCGGCAGACTCGTCGCTGCGACTAGCTCACCCCACCGGCTGCCACCCCAACGGAGACAAGAAATGCGAATCGAAGGAAGGATCGCCGTCATGGGCGCCGGCGCCATTGGCGGGGCCATCGCCGCCTACCTGGCCCGCGACGGCTACGAGATCACGGTGATCGATCCGTGGGCGGACCACATCGACGCCATCAGATCCGACGGACTCAAGCTGACCGATGTGAAGGACTCGTTCAGCGTCGATGTCGAGGCGCTGCACCTGAGCGACCTCGGCGCGCAGGACAGGCAGTTCGACACGGTGTTCCTGTCCGTCAAGTCGTACGACACGAAGTGGGCTGCCACGTTCATCGAGCGGTTTCTTCCGCCGACCGGCGCGGTCTATCCGGCGCAGAACGGCATGAACGATGAGCCGGTGGCAGAGGTCGTGGGCTTCCACCGGACGGTTGGCTGTGTGCCGACGATCAGCGCCGCAATGTACGACCCTGGCCACGTGATCCGAACCGACCCGATGCAGGGGTTGGGGTTTCACGTGGGCGAGCTGAACGGCGCCATCACGCCTCGGGCGCAGGCGGTGGCCGACGCTCTGAGCGTGATTGGGCCCGCTGACGCCACTTCGAACATCTGGGGCAGCCGGTGGAGCAAGCTGATCGCCAACGCAACCGGGAACGCGCCGTCAGGGCTAGTCGGGCCACACCCGGAGAAGATGTCGGCGGACCAACAGGAGCTGCTCGCCATGCTGCGGGTGGCGATCACGGCCGAGACGCTACGGGTCGGCACGTCACTCGGCTTTGTGTTCGAGCCCCTGTTCGGCCCGCTTGGCGGCGTGCCGCAGGCCGATTTCATCGAAGCGACGACTGCGGCGCAGTACCAGCATGTGAAGGCGAAGGTTGACGCCGTACCGTCGAACGGCGCGCTGGGGCTGACCGAAGAGCAGGTGCGACGGCTCGGCGCTCCGGGCCGCGCGTCGCTGCTGCAGGATGTGATCAAGGGTCGGCGGACGGAGGCGAACTACCTGAACGGATACGTGGTTGAAAAGGGCCGGCTGGCGGGTGTCGATACGCCTGTGAACGCCGCCGTGACGGATGTGATGAACCGGGTCGAGCGTGGCGAGCTTGAGCCGAGCCCGGACAACGTGGACCTGCTGCGGGAGAGACTGCCGGGTTAAGGGAGTTCGGAATGCCAGATCGCTCCGTCGCCGCTAGTTGTGTCCAGGACGACTGAATCTAGTAGGGGCGCCGCTTGCTGCGCCCGGTCCCGATGCAATCGGGACATCAGCCACCCTCCCTTCGGCTTCGCTCAGGGCAGGCTAGCTCAGGATGGCGGACTTCTCCCCTCCCATATTGGGAGGGGATTAAGGGGAGGGCTATTCGCCCTGTTGAGGACGAGGAGGTGTGTCACCAATGACCCTCCCTATTAACTCGCGCCCGCAAGCGGGCACCCGAAGCTGGGAGGGAGGATTTTCCTTCTCCCAGCGGGAGAAGGTGCAGGATGAGGGAGAAGTGGTCTCACATCGGCGAGTCAGATCCCTCGCTGACGCTCGAGATGACAACGTCACGACCTCTCCCTCACCTCAATCCTCTCCCGCTGGGAGAGGAGGATTCTATTGTCATCTCGACCGAAGGGAGAGATCTGACCGTGGACAGGTGTAGAGCTTGATATTAAGCGGACAGCGAAGAAACTCGTCAGATTCCTCCATTCCGTCGGAATGACAAACGGCGGCGACCGACCCTCCCGCGCCCGCAAGCGGGCACCCGTCCCTCCCAAGCTGGGAGGGAGGATGTTTGTCACCTCGAACGAAGTGAGAGAGCTGACCATTGATGCGGGCACACAAGAGAGATTCCGGATCAAGTCCGGAATGACAGCCTGCTAGAGCCGCGCCCGCAATCGAGAACCCGACCACACCACGCCTCCGGCCCATCACCACAATTTGCTATCCGCGGCAGCCGTCGACCGCGCTCGGTCGCCAAAGGGTGCGCGTAGACTGCCGTAGTGATCGCGGAATCCACAAGACTGGCCCGGGCGACGTGGGCCATCGCTCGCCTCCACGTTCGGCGAACGCTGACCGCCCGCGTCGACATCGGGTCCAACATCCTGTTCGGCCTGCTTGTCGCCTACGCGCTCGCCTTCCTCTGGCAGGCGCTATACCGGTCGGACTTCGTCAACTCCGACGTGGCGGTCGAGCAGATGGTCACCTACGCGGTGCTCGGCTCGGTGATCACCACGTCGCTGCAGACCAACACCGTCTTCTACGCCGACTGGCGAATCCGCACCGGCGACGTGATCTTCGACATCCTGAGGCCCATCGACTGGCAGTTGACGCTGTTCGCTGATTACGCAGGTACGGTGCTGGCGCAGTTCGTTGCGGTGGCGCTGCCCGTCGTAGCGCTGTCGGCAGCGTTCCTCGACTTCCAGGCGCCCGCATCAGCGCTCGCGGGCGTGCTGTTTCTGCCGAGCCTGTTCCTGGGAGTGGTGATCAGCTTCGGCATCGTGTTCCTGATCCTGCTCCTGGCGTTTCGTTTCACGCAGGTCGGAGGCATCGAGTCTGCGATGCGCGGCTTCCGCCCGATTCTGACCGGCGCGCTGGTGCCACTCTGGTTCCTGCCGGCCTGGCTGGAGTCGACGTTCAGGGCGCTGCCCTTCCCGGACATCGCGTTCACCCCGCTGGCGATATACGTGGGCGAGATCACGGGGAGCGATATCTGGCTGGCGCTGGCAAGACAGCTGGGCTGGACGGACGCGCTCATGGTGGTCGGCGCCGTGCTCGCCCGCAGGGGCATCAACAAGCTGAGCGTGCAGGGTGGCTAGATGAGACGCTCGATCGCGCTGCAGTTCGCATACATCAGGATCGGGTTCATCTCGGCCCTGCAGTACCGCGTCAACTTCATCGGCGGCATCATCGGCCTGTTCCTGCACTCGGTGCTGGCCGCGGTCGGTGGGATCGTGCTGATCGACAGGTTCGGCGGCGTGCTCGGCTGGGACCTTGGCCAGGTGATGTTCATGTTCGGACTGACCCGCATCCAGTCCGGGATCATCTACAGCGCCTTCCGTGGCATCGTGAGCTGGGAGTTCCACGTCCGGGAAGGCTGGGTCGACCTCTACCTCGTCAGGCCAAGGGGCATGCTGTCACAGGCATCAGGCGCCTACTTCGACGTCGCCGGGCTCGGGCCCATCATCGCCGGCATCGGCCTGATCGTGTACGGGGCGATACTCTCTCCACCTGACCTGACGTGGTGGCTCGTGCCGTGGCTGCTGGTGGTGATGGTGAGCGGGACCATGATCCAACTGGGGCTGGTCATGATCATCAGTTCCTCGGCCTTCTACAACGTGAAGATGGGCTCCGCCACCAACGCGGTGGAGCGCTCGCAGTGGCAGATGAACCTGTTTCCCGCGTCTGCGTACTCGACCGTGGTCCAGGCGCTGATCACGATCGGCCTGCCGTGGGCGTTCATGGCCTTCTACCCGGCGCACCTCCTGTACGACGTTTCGCCGAGCGGTCTGTTCGGCGAGCCCGTCATGTACCTGGCGCCGGTCGCCGCCATAGCCACGTTCGCTGTCGCGTACGCGGGATGGCGTCGCGGGATTCGCAGCTACCAGGGGATCGGAGGAGGCTAGTG
>JANQEF010000127.1 GCA_028278465.1 Dehalococcoidia bacterium
GCTGTCGGGTCATCCGAGCCGCCAGACGAGCAGGCTGTTACGACCGCCATCAGGACGATAGCCAGCGAGAGAAGAAGGGCGTTGCGCCGTCCGGTCCCGCTTGACGCAGATTCAGTAACGAACTTGAGCCGCATACCTCTATTTTCGCCACCTGCATACATGCGCGTGCATGGGAGCCAGTACGCACTGAGTGTGCTTTAAGGCGGGATCGTAGGCAGGCGCCGAGGACCGGGCTCGAACCGGTCTACAGCCTCTGCGTGGCCAGCAAGACCTCGACGAACACCTCGTCCCTCACCTCGAAGAACTGGCTGACAGGCGCGGTCATGCCGAAGTCTGCCCAGACAAAGTCCGCACGCCCGAGAACGAACAGCGTGTCATCGTCCAGCCTGCTCTCGATCTCAAACTCGATCTCTGCGTCCGCTCCGTTGACGTTCACGGTCCCGGTCGCCGTCGTGGTTATCTCGTCGCCGTCGAGCAGTCCGCCCGGGATGTCTGTGATGCCGTCGAATACGATCGTCGTCACCGGCTGGTTTGGAAACAGCTGGTTGCGGACATACTCGTCGCGCCGCTCCTGGTCGCTTGTCAGCTCGTGCAGGTCGATCTCGACCGTGAACTCCTCGCCATCGAGTCTCACCTCGCCCGTTATCGCGCCTGTGCGGAGAACGGCGTCATTCGGCGCCGGCAGCCGGGACAGTTGCTCATTGACCGTGAAGGTCGCTTCCGAGCCGTCCGTGACCTCGAAGACGAGGCCGCTGGCAGAACCGGAGCCGCTGGAACTGGATGGAGGATCGGCCTGCCCGGTCGAGCCGGACGTTGGAGTGGCCGCCGGAGGCTGCGTTGGGTCGCTCGACTCGGCGTTCGTGGAGTCGGAGCCACATGCGACTGCTACGAGCAGCAACATCATCAGCCCGGTCATCGTGATCAGGTTGTGTTTTCTGGAAATACCTGCGGGATTCATCTTCATACCTTCTGTCGTTTGACTGGTCACTGTGTTCGTGGCGGAAGTTCGAGCCGGCCAGACTCCTGGTCGCCCTGGTCCGCCAGCGCGAACCCGGTCGTCAGCAGCACGATCAGGCTGCCGACAAGGATCCAGCGCGCTGCCGAGCGCCTGGTGCGGATCACGGGCGTTAGCGCCGCCGTGATCCCGAACTGGATAGCTGCGAGCGGCACAACGAAGCTGATGGTCCGCTCGAGGTCCTGCACTGTTTCGACAGCCACGGCTGCAATGGCCGCAAGCACGAACCCGGCCAGCGACATCACTGCAACAGTCCAGTTCAGGTCCCTGCCTTCGGAGACCCTGACGGCGGTTGCGGAGAACGCTACGGCCGTGAGCACTACCGCTACGGCGATCGTGCCGCTGTTCATCAGGGAGTCGTGAGGAGATTGCAGTGGAAGCGACACCGCGACCACTACTACGCCGGCGATCAGCGCTGCCGCCGCGACCGGGATCGCTTTGCTCAACCTGGGTGCTGTTTTCGTAGCCATCGCTCACTCAACCGTTCAAATATCAGGGCTAACAAGAGGGCCCGGCGGGGGTGCGACGCCGGGCCCTCGATGCAACTGCCAGCCGTTGCCGGCTAGTAGAAGACCGCCGTGGTCGTCGCGCCGCTCTCGGGCGCCGAGTCAGGGGTTGCTGCCGGCGGCTCGTAGCCGCGGAAACCGCGGTGGCCTCCGAAGCCCTTACCACGCCCGAACCGGCCGTGGTGACCGCCCCTGCCGTACTCAGACTTTAGCGCCTCAAGCGCCTCGGCAGGCTTTACTGCAAGCCATGAAGCGATCTCGTCGGACTCGGCCTGCGTGAGGACTTCGTCGCTCACAAGGCCGGCCAGGAAGGTCTCGAGCTCGCCGTCGTTCTGAGCCTGCCTCAGGTCGTGCCTGTCGCTGCGGCTCAGCTCGCTCAGCGCTTCGGGCTTGCCGTTGAACCAGTCGCGGATGGCGTCTGCCTCTTCGGCCGTGATCACGCCGTCCTCGACACCGGTCGTCAACCGCTCGTCGAGCCGCTCAGCCCGTGCTTCCGATCGAGCCTGCTCAACCGCGGTCGAGAGCTCCTCCGGGCTTACACCCAGGATCTCCGCCACCCGGTCAAGCCGCTCAGACGAGCCGCCGCCGAAGCCGTGGGCACTGGCGGCCGCCACGCTCACCAGCGAAAACGCTGCCAGCGCGATGACCACTCCAAAGATCGTCAGTTTTCTCTTCATTGCGTCCTCTCTCCGTGCTGTTTGCGCAATAGCGCATCCAATTGCAGTCCACATCCTCAAGGTAGCCAGCCGCTCTCAGGGGGCAATGTGACCATCCTTAGAGTTTTCAAAGGTTCCGATCTGCTACTCGTGGCGGAGCGCATCGATGGGATCGAGCGCTGCTGCGCGAGCTGCGGGATAGATGCCTGCGACGAGGCCGATTCCGGCCGCCACGACCATGGCGAGGATCGCGATGTCCACCGACATCTGGGCGTCGAACGTGGTGTTCAGGAACTGCACGCCGCTGAACTGGTCGGTGATGATCGCCCCGATCAGCAGCCCCAGCAGGCCTCCACCGATGCTCAGGACCGTCGCCTCTGCCAGGAACTGCAGCAGCACTGCGGCCCTGCGTGCGCCGATCGCACGCCTGATCCCGATCTCGCGTGTCCTCTCAGTGACCGAGACCAGCATGATGTTCATGATCCCGATGCCGCCGACGATCAGTGAGATGCCGCCGACAACGCCGAGGAAGATGACCAGCACATCGGTCGTCTCTTCCAGCGTCTCTGCGATACCGGCACTGTTCGAGATTGTGAAGTCGGCCGTTTCGCCGAAGTTCAGGCCGTGCTGGAGACGTAGGACAACGTCCGTCTGCTCGGCCGCCGCCTCGACCGTGTCTGCGCTGGTTGCCTTCACCAGGATCTGGCTGACGTCGAGGGTCTCGCCGGGCGCGGTGTTGTTCGCGAGCCGCGACTCGGCAGTAGTTATCGGCACGAAGACCTGGTCGTCGACGCGGGTGAAGCCGCCGACCGGCTCCAGGACACCGGCCACGGTATAGAGGCGGCCGTTTATCGAGAATTGCTGGTTGGTCGCCTCCTGGCTGGGGAACAGGTTCGTCGCCAGGTTCGAGCCCAGCACCGCCACATCTGTGCGTTCCAGCAGGTCCACGGGCGAGATGTCCCTGCCGCTTGCGAGGTCGTAGTCGTTGACCTCGAAGTACTCGGGCGTAATGCCCGTAGCGGTCGTCGTGAGCGCGGTAGCGCCAAGCGATATCTCAGCGTTCGACGCGGTCAACGAGGCCGCAACAAGGTCGACGTCCTGCGCGTTTGGCGAGCCGGCTATGGCCAGCGCGTCGTCGAACGTCAGCGACTGCGCATCGTCTGCCGCGAAGTTGACGCTGACGAAGAGAAGCTCTGCGCCCTGCGCTGAGATTCGGGACGTGATTGAGTCCTGCGCGCCGCGGCCAATCGCCATCAGCGCGATCACCGACGTCACGCCGATGATGACCCCGAGCAACGTCAGCGAAGAGCGCATCTTGCTGGCGAGGATCGAAGCGAAAGCTGTACTGAGGATCATGCCGAAGCTCATGAAAGTGCTCCCGCGGCGGCGCCCGCGTACAGGTTGGCCGCCGGCTGCTGTTCGATCTCTTCGTCTGAAAGGACCTTGCCGTCCAGCAGCGTCACAACTCGCTTGGTGGCGTGCGAGACCTCCGGTTCGTGGGTCACCAGCAGCACCGTCATGCCGTCCTTGCTGTTCAGCCCCTGCAGGAGCGTGATGATCTCCTCGGTGGACCGGCTGTCCAGGTTTCCCGTCGGCTCGTCAGCAAGCAGCAGGCTCGGCCGTCCGACCAGCGCACGTGCGATACCGACGCGCTGCTGCTGACCGCCCGAGAGCTGGTTCGGCCTGTGGTTGGCGCGGTCGCTCAACCCGACCCGCTCCAGCGCATCCAGCACAGCCTGCTTTCGGTCGAAGCCGCGCGGGTTGTATCGCAGTGGCAGTTCGACGTTCTGCGCCGCAGTCAGCTGTGGCAGCAGGTTGTAGCTCTGGAACACGAAGCCGATGTAGCGGCCGCGGGTGTCTGACAGCCGGTTGTCTGAAAACGCCCCGACGTCGTAGCCGTTCAGCATGTAGTTGCCGGACGTCGGCCTGTCCAGGCAGCCGAGCATGTTCATGAGCGTCGACTTGCCTGAGCCGGAGGCGCCCATGATCGCCACCATCTCGCGCTCCTCGATAACGAGGTCGATACCGTCGAGCGCTGCCACTATCTCGCCGCCGACGTCGTAGATCTTGCGAAGCTCTCGCAGCTCAACTACGGGTGTCGGCGCTGTTGGTGCCGCCTCACTGTTCGTACTCACTGGCCGCCTCCCCGGAACGCACCGCCTCCACCGCCACCGCCGCCGCCACCACCGAAGCCTCCGCCTCCGCCAAAGCCGCCACCACCCGGGAAGAAGGTCTGCTCCGTGCTCGGAAGACCGATGTCGCCTGCGATGGTTGCCAGCACCATGTCACCCTCGTCGAGGCCCGATGTGACCTCGACGAAGATGCCGTTTGACGAGCCCAGCTGGACTGCCACCGTCTCCGCCCCGCCCGATGTCGCCACGTCCACCGTCGGCTCGAAGATCGAGCCACCGACCGCCGCCACAGGCACCATTAGCACGTCCGTCACCTGGCTGCTGATGATCTGCGCCGACGCCGTCAGGCCCTCGACGAGGTCCAGCCCTGTCGTGTTGTCCAGCGTCATCGTGACCGGGAAGCTGACCGCTCCGGCCTGCGACTGCTCGGCCTGGCCGATCGACGTGACCGTGCCGTTGAAGGTCTGGCCCGGCAGCGCGTCCAGCGAGACGCTGACCGGAAGCCCGACGTCGATAGACAGGATGTCCTCTTCGTCGACCGAGCTCTCGACCGCCACCGAAGAGGTGTCGGCGATCTCGGCCACGATGTTGTTCGGGTTCACTTCGTCGCCGCTCTCGAAGTTCACCACGAGAACCGTGCCTTCGATGGGCGAGACCAGCGTTGCCGATTCGAGCGCCTCGGTGGCATCGGAGAGGTTCTGCTGCGCCAGCTCGAGCCGCGATTCGGCGTCGCTCATGATGGCTGCGGAGTTGGCCTCTGCCTGCTCCAGCGAGATGCGGGCCTGCTCAAGGCTTGCGAGCGCAGCATCGAGTGATGCCTGCCGCGCTGTCAGCAGCGCAGGGTCCAGCAGCGATGTGAGGCTGTCGGTTGCGGCGGCCAGCGCCTCTTCCGCTCTCGACACCTCTTTTTCCGCTGCCAGGACGGCGGAATCGCTGGATGCCAGTTCGGCGTCGTGCGCCTCCCGTGCGTTCTCCAGATCGTCCCATGCGTCCTCGATCTCGCCGAGTGGAGCGAATATCGTCGAGTGGCTGCTGGACTCGGCCTCCGGGTCGACGATGTTGCGAGACATGCTGGTCAAGGTCCAGATCGTGACCTCGTTCCATGGCGTCTCGGCATTGTCCAGCCACGGAGTCTCGGATTCGAGGTGCTGGTCGGCGTAGACGCCGTAGATGTCGACTAGCGTGACGTCCCAGCCTTCCAGGATCTCGTCGAGTGTCATCGTCTCGAAGCCTTCAGGCACAACGCCGAACCAGCGCAGCAATACGTCGCGGTAGGCCTCTTCGGCGTCAATCACAGCCGATGCGCTGTCGGCAACCGTCTCGGAGTTGAGATGTTCATCGAGCGCCTCAACGGCTGCTTCAAGGTCGCGCTCTGCGAATGCGATGTCGCTGCGGGCAGATTCGACAGCTTCACCGTCGACTCCGTCCGCTGCGCTCACCTCGAATAGAGCGTCCTGCGCTGCGGTCGCCGCCATCTCGGCCACCGCAACCGCCTCTTCTGCGGCTGCGATCTCTGCCCGCGACGTGGCGCCGGTCTCGGCCTTGTCGTAGACCGCCTGCGCATCGGCGAGCGCAATCTCGGCCGAGACCTGCGCTACCTGCAGGGTGGCGATCGTCGAGTCGTCGAGCCGGGCGATCAGGTCGCCTTCCTGCACCACGTCCCCGGCCTCGACCGCCACCGTCTCGATACTTCCGGAAGATGCGAACGACACCTCGGAGCTGACCGGGAACACCGAGGTGCCGCCGACAGATATCGATGTCGTGATGTCGCCGCGTTCGACCTGGAATTCGAGCTGGTTCGCCGACTGGGCCGATGCCTGCGAATCGTCCCTCAGCAGGAGCACTGCGATGAACGCGGCGGCGGCGATCAAGACGACGCCCCCGATGGCGAACACGGCGGTGCGGCCGGGCCTTCTCCTGGCGGAGTTTGTTATGGAGTTAAGTACGCTCATTGTGGTTTACCTCAGTTGGTCGGGGCGGCCCGGCCGCCGCCGAAGTCGCCGCGTCCGCCCTGTCCGCCGCCCCCGAACCCACCCTGGCCACCGCCAAACCCGCCTTGAGGCAGGCCAAGCGAGTCGCCGCACTGGCTCAGCGCCGTGAATATCTCCTGTTGAGAGACCTCAGAGATGTCGGTGACCGGGCGGCCGAGCGCGTTCTGCACGCACTCGTTCTGCAGGAGCTCTGCGAAGCGGTCGCCTCCGGCTCCGTCGGTTGGCGGTCCCTGGCCATCGCCGAACGGCCTGCCGCCGGGCTGTGCGTCACCGCCACACTGTTCGAAGACCGCCTGTCGCTGCTCTTGCGTCAGGTCGGCGAACTCTGCGCCGCTGACGCCTATAGCGTCCTCGATGCACACCGGATCGAAGCCTGCGACGATGCCGCGCCCTCCGGGTCCGCCCTCACTGCACTCCTCGAAGATCCGTGTGCGTTCGGCGTCGGTGACGTCTCCGAAACCGGTGACCGTGCGCCCCAGCACCAGCTCGACACAGTCAGGATCGAGGCCACCGTTGGCGGGCTCGTCGCGGTTGCCGGCCGATGGCGCGCCGCCATTGCCTGTCGGCTCCGTTCCGCCGCCTGCTGTCTCCCCGGAATCTCGGTCGGCAAGCGGGAGTGATGCAGCCGGTTCATCATCGGGAACGGTCGTTGCGTTGCCGCTGTCAGTTCCGCATGCCACCGCGGCCACGAGGAACAGGGCCGAAATCGCCAGCAGGAACCAGGTCTTTCTTTTCGTGAGCACAGTTCTGGTCCGTTTTGTTTCGTTTGCGGGCCCGTCATTACGGACCCGTGTTGGACCAATACTTGCCCACCCTCTTTCAGTTGCTGTTGGAGTCGGATTGGAAAGTTCTAATACTTTCTGGACGCCCCGGCGCGAGAATCAAAACTGTTATGCGAGTGCTGATAGTCGAAGACGAGCCCGGTATCCGGCAGACGATGCGCCGCGTTTTCGAACGCGAGGGCTACCAGAA
>JANQEF010000152.1 GCA_028278465.1 Dehalococcoidia bacterium
CTCGATGGCCGAGGCTTACCACATGCCGATCGCGCCGCATGACTGCGTCGGCCCGGTGACGCTTGCATTCTCGGTGCAGCTCTCGCTGAATGCCCCGAACGCGCTGATCCAGGAGACGGTGCGCGCGTACAACGCGACCTGGTACCTGGACATCGTCGATAAGCTGCCGCGGATCGAGGACGGTTTCGCCTATCCGTCGGAAGAGGCCGGGATCGGCATGAACCTGCTGGAGAGTTTTGAGAAGCACGAGGACACGACGAGCGTGCTGAGCGAGGTCTAGTTCACGCTAGCCAGTCATCCGCCATCACGCGCCTCTCACCAGCGCATCGCGTAGACACAAACACACGCGATAAGATGTCGCCCAATCGCCTCGGCCGATAGCGAGCACCACGGAGGACGGCATGGCAGACGAGTCAACCAAGTACACCCTTCCCGAGTCCGAGATCCCGACGCACTGGTACAACGTGCAGGCCGACCTGCAGTGGCCGCTCGACCCGGCGCTGCACCCGGGGACGCACCAGCCGGCAGGTCCCGACGACTTCGCGCCCTTGTTTCCGATGGCGCTCATCGGCCAGGAGGTGAGCCAGGAGCGATGGGTCGAGATACCTGACGAGGTCCGCGACATCTACCGCCTGTGGCGTCCAACGCCGCTCTATCGTGCGCGTCGGCTCGAAAAGGCGCTCGGCACCCCGGCCCGTATCTTCTACAAGTACGAAGGTGTCAGCCCGGCAGGCAGCCACAAGCCGAACACTGCCGTCCCGCAGGTCTACTACAACCGGGAAGAGGGCACGAAGCGCATCACCACCGAGACCGGCGCAGGCCAGTGGGGATCGGCCCTCGCCTTCGCCTGCAACCAGATGGGCATCGAGGCCAAGGTCTACATGGTCTCGGCGAGCTACAAGCAGAAGCCGTACCGCAAGTCGATGATCGAGGCGTGGGGCGCAGAAGTCGTTCCCAGCCCTTCGAACGACACCAACGCCGGCCGCGGCATCCTTGCCGAAGACCCGGAATCTCCTGGCAGCCTCGGCATCGCCATCTCCGAAGCGGTTGAGGATGCGGCGACGCGTGACGACACGAAGTACTCGCTCGGCAGCGTGCTGAACCACGTACTGATGCACCAGACCGTCATCGGCCAGGAAGCGATCAAGCAGATGGAGATGGCCGACGCCTACCCGGACATGGTGATCGGCTGCGCAGGCGGCGGATCGAACTTCGCAGGCATCACCTTCCCGTTCGTGCCCGACCGGCTGAACGGCAAGAATACGCGCTTCATCGCGGTGGAGCCGGAGGCGTCGCCGTCGCTGACGCGCGGCAAGTTCGCCTACGACTTCGGGGACACGGCTGGCATGACGCCGCTCATCAAGATGCACACTCTCGGCCACACGTTTGTGCCGAACCCGATCCACGCCGGCGGCCTGCGCTACCACGGCATGGCGCCGCTAGTGAGCCTGCTGGTTGCACATGACCTGATCGAGCCGCGGGCGTATCACCAGAAGACGGTGTTCGACGCCGCGGTGCAGTTCGCTCGCACTGAGGGGATCATCCCTGCGCCTGAGCCTTCACACGCCATTCGGGCGGCGATTGACGAGGCGCTTGCATGCAAGGAATCGGGCGAGGCGAAGACGATCCTGTTCCACCTCTGTGGTCACGGCAACTTCGACATGTCTGCGTATGAGCAGTACTTCTCGGGCGAGATGGTCGACTACGCCTACCCGGAGGAAGAGGTGGCAAAGGCGATGGAGTCTGTGCCGGCGGTTTAGGCGTAGAACCTGCAACTGCAGCAAATACCCGATAGCCGGGCGAGGCCGCGAATGGCCGAAAAGCCTCGACATTACGGTCTGAAGCTCTCCATGCTGACCCAACCGGTCGGCCGCCCCGCTTCGCGGGCGTCGCCGGCGGCGGCATCGCGATCCCCCGCGGGCTACAAGACGTATGCCGGCGTTCCTGGTGCTCCAAGGTCGTTTGCCGGCACCCGGCTGATGGCAGACCTGATCGATCTGGCTGTTTCATTGCCGATCGCTGGTATCCTGCTAGTAGGACTACCGTTCGCCATAGGATGGACCGACAGGGACACACACGGCGGGGCATATGCAGCGGTCGGTATGTTTTTCCTGATGATCCCGTACTGCATTCCACTGGCCGCATTTCTCTACGCAGTCGCAACTTACGGGCTTTTTCGAAACACGCTGGGTAAGCGAAAGATGGGCATCGTCGTGCGACGCTCGTCCGGACAAGAGGCAAGCAGAAAACGGCTGCTGCTCCGACCGCTGGCCAATTGGGGGCTGCTTTTTGTCATTGCCATCCTGTTGATAATCGTTGCAGCACTTATCGTGATATTCGAAGATGACGGCCCGTCTAGCACCGTGACCTCGGTGTTGCCGTTCATACTGATCTTCGTCGCAGTTCCCTCCTCGATGATCGTTTATCAGGTGTTGAACAGAGTGCTGGTGAGTCGACGCGGCGCAAGTCTCACTGACCGGATCTCCAGAACGAGAGTGGTGCGGGAACTCGACTCTGGCGTGGACAAGCAGGTCGAGTAAACTACCGCCGCGTATCAGACCTCTGAAAAACAGGAACCCTCGCCATGCCGCACAAAGTCGCCACTCCGGTCCAGATGTTCGTCGCGCCCGGCCCCAAGCCGAACGGACTGCAGGCGGCGGACGACGGTCTCTGGTACATCGACCAGGGCAACAACAACGTCTACAGGCTGGACTGGCAGACCGGCGCCACGCTGGCGGAGATGGAGACCGAGACGATCCACTCCAGCGGCATCACCATCGGCGACGGGCATATCTGGATCGCCTCGACCTACAGCTGCGAGATCGTCTGCTGCGACATGGAGACCGGCAAAACGATCGAGCGCTACAGGTCGCCCGGCGCAGGCATCAACGCCACCCGCGAGCACCTCGACACTTCCGCCGGCCGCAAGTCGGAGCCCACCGGCGACCACGGCCTAGAGTGGAAAGACGGCCACATCTACATCGCCTCGCCGCCGTCGCAGTTCGTGCATGTGGTCGAGGTCGCTACATGGAAAGAGGTGCACCGGTTCAAGGCGCCCGGTTTCCGTGTACACGGAATCGCATGGGCCGAGGAAGAGGGCACCATGTGGGTAGCGGACACGTCGATGGGCACGGTTAGCAGGCACCGCGTCGAGGACGGCCGCTGCTACGACGCCTTCCGTGTTCCGGACCCGGTGCAGGTGCATGGCATGACGATTCGTGACAACGTCCTGTGGTACGCGGACGATCGCGGCCCGATCGGCCGTCTGCACGTGAGCATGGAGCCCGACTTCTAGGCTTCTCGTCGCCCGTTCATTGCCCGCTTTCCGCTCCGCAAATACAATTCGGTCTCCGCGATCGGCAAACCGCTGCCGGTTGAACACGCCACGTTGAACTGACGAGATCGCCCTGACTGACGTATCCACCGCCCCGGCCGGCACGGTGCTCGGACCGTTCGAGTTTTCGTTCGATGCTGAGCGCGCAGCCGCGTTCGTAGCGTCAACAGGCGGAGCAGAGACGCCGGACTTCGGCGGAACGTTGCCGCCTTCAGCGGTTGTTGCGGAGGGACTGGCGAGGCTGATCGCTGAACTGGACCTGTTCGGTGACGAGATACTGGCAGCCGGCGGAGTTGTTCACACGTCGCAGGAAGCTGAGTTCTTCTCTCCTGTTTCGGTGGGTCAAAAAGTGTCAGCGACCGCGAAGATCGCCGGCAACACGCTTCGTCGCGGCACGCGGTTCGTCTCCGTTTTCACCGAATTCAGAAACGAGTCGCACGAGATCGTGGCAACGGCATCAAGCACAATCGTGGTGCCGAAATGAGGCAGGGGCAGCGTCTGAAGGGCTTTACCAGGAGCGTCACGCACGACCGCATCGCGGCGTACGCCGACGCGTCTGGCGACCACAACCCTCTGCATCTCGATGAGGAGTACGCGCGGTCGACGCAGTTCGGCGGCGTGATCGCTCACGGCATGCTGAGCATGGCGTTCGTCTGCGAGCTGATGGCGGCGAACTTCCCTGACACGTGGCATGCCGGCGGAAAGATGAAGCTTCGCTTCAAGGCGCCGGTTTTGCCGGGCGAGACAGTCGAGGTGACCGGCGAGGTGCAGTCGGTCCGTCAGACGGAGCAGGGACAGGTTGCGCAGTGCTCTGTCGCCTGTCTCAAACCGGACGGCACCGAGGCGCTGAGCGGTACCGTGTCGGCGCCGGTCTCCTGAAGATGTTATGACTGGCCGGAGCCGATGAGCACGGACCGGATTCGAGGAAAACGAGAATGAGTGACCAGTTGCCTGAGGGGATCATCCCAATAGCCCTTGATGCCATGGGAGGCGATCACGGGCCAGCGGTGACTGTTCCGGCCGCGCTGAAGGCTATCGGCAACGGCGGCGTGGCGATCGCGCTTGTCGGCGACCCGACGGCCATCGAGTCCGAACTGGCTAAATACGACACACCGGCCAAGAAGCTGGTGCAGGTCGTGCCGGCCGAGGGCGTCATCCCGGAAGGCGCCAACCCGGCGCTGGCGCTGCGAGCGAACCCGAAGGCCTCGGTCCTGGTCGCGGCAGGCGCAGTGAAGGCGGGCAAAGCCAGCGCATTCGTCAGCATGGGATCGACCGGCGCGTCCATCGCCGCGGGCACAGTGCTGCTCGGCACCGTCGATGGCATAGACCGCGGGGCGCTCGGCGGACCGATCGTCGGCTACGCGCCGGACACGGTGATCATCGACCTGGGCACCAACGTCGATACGCGACCGGCTCAGCTTGCAGACTTCGCAGCGCTTGGCAGCCTGATGTCTCGCCTCATCTATGACAAGTCGAACCCGCGTGTGGCGCTTCTGTCCGTGGGCTCGGAGGAAGGCAAGGGCAACGCTCAGGTCAAGGCGACTACCGATCTCTTACGCAACAGCAGCCTGAACTTCATCGGGAACGTCGAGCCGCACGATCTTACGGCTGGAAAGGCCGAGGTGGTCGTTTGCGACGGGTTTGTCGGCAATATCGTGTTGAAGCTGACGGAAGGCCTGGGCCGTGCGATCACCGACCACATCCGCTCTGCCCTGCCGAGCTCGCCTGAGGTCGACGCGCTGGCGGACGAGGTGTTCGCACGCACCAACCGGCTCGAGGCTCTCGGCGGCGGGCCGCTGCTTGGCCTGAAGGGCGCGGTGATAGTTGGCCACGGCTCATCCGGAGTGGACGCCATCGCAGGCGCGATCGGCACCGCGAAGACGGTGGTCGAAAACGACTACATCAACGCGCAGGATGAAGAACTGGCGCGTATCCGCAACGAGATCGCGGTCAGCTGAGAAAGCCTGTTTTCAGGACGCGGTGTCAACACACCGCTAGGGCTAGTAGTAAACTCCATCGGGCTTCTCCGACCACTCGACATCAACTGGACTCGCTAATTGTCTGACGAACAACGCACGGCGCTGATCACCGGCGCCTCCCGTGGAATAGGCCGCGAGTG
Organism: Dehalococcoidia bacterium; assembly: GCA_028278465.1. GTDB lineage: Bacteria > Chloroflexota > Dehalococcoidia > Lucifugimonadales > Lucifugimonadaceae > JAJCYX01. The sequence continues at coordinate 5,454 of JANQEF010000152.1, forward strand.
CGCCATCCGGCTTGCGGCGCTCGGCCACCGCATCGCGGTGAACTACAACAGCCATCCTGAGGACGCAGACGAGGTCGTCAAGACGATCACTGAGGCCGGAGGCACCGCCGTGGCGGTCGGCGGAAGCGTCGCAGAGCGAGCCGCCGTTGAGAAGATAATCGCGGAGACCGAAGAGGCGCTCGGACCCATCGAGATCCTCATCAACAACGCCGGGATCATCTCCGACTCGCTGCTGATGCGCATGAAGGATGATGACTTCGACCGCGTGATGGACACGAACCTGAAGGGCACTTACTACTGCAGCCGGCTCGTTGTGCCCGGGATGATCAAGAAGCGCTGGGGCCGCATCATCAACGTCTCATCGGTGGTCGGGATTCGCGGCAACGCGGGCCAGACCAACTATGCCGCCTCGAAAGCTGCCGTCCACGGCTTCACGAAGTCACTGGCGAAAGAGGTGGCGGGACGCAACGTCACGGTGAACGCCGTGGCGCCCGGATATATCCGCACCGCGACTACTGATGTGCTGAGCGAGAAGCTGAAGGACACCGTTCGCGCGTGGATCCCGATGGGCCGGTTCGGCGAGCCTGAAGAGGTGGCGCCGCTGATCGTGTTCCTGTGTTCAGAAGATGCACGCTACATCACCGGCGACGTAGTTCGGGTCGACGGTGGAATGGCTATCTAGAGCCGGGTGACGCCGCTCGCTGCAGCGGTCCGGCGGGTCGTGCCTCATATGCCAGACCAGACGCAATCAGACCGGTTCAGCGGACAGGTCGCGCTGGTCACCGGCGGATCACGCGGGATAGGCAAGGCGATCTGCCTCGAGCTTGCGCGGCGCGGCGCGTCTGTCGCCTTCAACTACCTGAAGAATCACGAAGCTGCGAAGGACGCCGAGGCCGAGATCGCCGCGACCGGCGTGGAATGCGCTCGGATCAGAGCGCATGTGGGCGACGAAGAGGCGGTCAAAGGACTGATCGAGCAGGTCGTCGAACGGTTTGGCAGGCTCGACATCTTGATCAACAACGCCGCCTCCGGCGTGATGCGTCCCGCCACCGAGCTGTCGCCGAAGCACTGGGACTGGACGATGGACATCAACGC
>JANQEF010000155.1 GCA_028278465.1 Dehalococcoidia bacterium
TTCCTGGTGCAGGAGCACAACGAGGTGAACGATTCGCGGGACGGCGGCCAGACGCTGATCGGCAGGGGCTTCTTCAAGGAGCCGTTTGAGCTCGATGGCGAAGGCTGTGTGGCCGTGCCGGACGGCCCGGGTCTCGGTGTTGAGATCGACGACTCGGGTTTCGAAGAGATCATGTCGAAGCCCTGGTCAGCGGTCAGGGGCTGAGGGGGTTGGTAGCGGTCGTCTGGTTGAGGGCGGGCAAAAATGCAAAGCCCGGTGACGCCGGAGCCGGCACGATTGTCATCTCGACCAAAGGGAGAGATCTGACCTCTGAAGCACAAACCACCGAGAGATTCCGGATCAAGTCCGGAATGACAGACAGTTGGTCGGGGCGCTGCTTGCTGCGCCCGGTGACGCCGGAGGCGGCACGTCCAAACTGCTTGCCCTCGGCAAGCTCAGGACGGCGGATTTCTCCCCTCTCACATTGGGCGGGGATTAAGGGGAGGATCATTCGCCTTGTTGAGGACAGGCGAGTGCGTCACCAACGACCCTCCCTCTAACCCCCTCCCGAGCCGGGAGGGAGGACCCTTCGACAGGCTCAGGATGACGTCCATCCCTCTCCCCTGATAGGAGAGAGAACTACCCACTCCACCACACGCAACCCGATTCTGGCTTATGATCGGCGGCTAAACACCAGCAACCCGCAGAACGCTCACCAGAACTCCGCAAGAGGTCTCGCATGGCAACCAAACGCAACGTAATGATCCTCGGCGCATCCTACGGATCCCTCCTCGGCGCCAAACTCGCCCTCGCCGGCCACAACGTCCACCTCGTCTGCCTCCCCGAAGAAGCCAACCTCATCAACGCCGAAGGCGCAGTCGTCCGCCTGCCCGTCCGCGGCCTCGACGCGCCAGTCGAACTCAACACGAAAGAGATGGAAGGCAACGTCACCGCCTCCGGCGCCGCCGAGGTCAACCCCGGCGACTACGATCTGATCGGCATGGCGATGCAGGAGCCGCAGTACCGGGCGCCCGAAGTGGTCAACCTGCTGCAGCGCATCGCCGACTCGAAGAAGCCAAGCATGTCGATCATGAACATGCCGCCGCTCGCCTACCTGCGCCGCATCCCCGGCCTCGACGCCGAATCTCTGCGTGGCAGCTATACCGATTCGTCGGTCTGGGACCAGGTCGACCCGAGCCTGATCACGCTGTGCAGCCCCGATCCGCAGGCGTTCCGGCCGCCGGAAGAGAAGGTGAATGTGCTGCAGGTTGGGCTGCCGACGAACTTCAAGGCGGCGAGGTTCGATTCGGACGAACACACAGCGATTCTCCGGCAGTTCGAGGAGGAGATCCAGGCGATTCGCTATCCGGTGGACGGCCGGGAGGTTGAGCTGCCGGTGAAGCTGCGAGTTCACGATTCGATCTTCGTGCCGCTGGCGAAGTGGGCGATGCTGATCGCCGGCAACTACCGCTGCGTGCAGGCGGACGAGATGCGGCCGATCAAGGAAGCTGTGCACTCGGATTTCGAGCAATCGAAGGCTGTCTACAACTGGGTGGTCGACCTGTGCGTGAGCCTGGGCGCCGAGCGGGACGACCTTGTGCCGTTCGAGAAGTATGCGAAGGCAGCGGAGAGCCTGCTGCGGCCTTCGTCCGCGGCGCGGGCGCTGGCGGCGGGAGCGCCAAACATCGAGCGGGTGGACAAGCTGGTGCAGTCGATAGCGGCGTCAAAGGGCATGCAGTCAGACGCCGTGGATGAGATCGTGCAGCTGGTGAACGGCTGGGAGGCGAAGAACAGGGGGTAGAGGGAAGCGAAACGGCCATCCTGAGCCCGTCGAAGGGTGGCCCTTTTTGTCATTCCGACCAAAGCGGAGGAATCTGGCGGCAAACGTCCCGGCTCAACTCACACGGGTCCACACCTGATTTATTCCATCACTACGGATCAAGTCGCAGGCCCAAACCGTCTTAGCTTTGAATGTTCTATTCAGACCAAGTACCAAGGGAGACTGGTATTCAACTTCGACATCAAGTTCAAGGTATCGGTAGTCGACTCTGAAATCTATGTGTCGATCAAGTCGACATGCGGTAGTTTGTCGCGGCAGCAGGTGGTCAGAAGCTCTCAGTCTCGTCTCAGGAGTGGCAGCTTCCAGCTCATTCGGGCCATCTGCAATGCGTGTCACTAATCGGATTTTTAGGTTCTGTGCGGGAATTTCACCGAGATTTGTGATGTCTACTTCAAACGAGGCTTCGTACCCAGGCGCGCCAATCCAGGCGTCTGACAGAGCCCGCACTCCCGCCACGGTCACCCACGGACGCTGTCGTGTCGTGAAACTCCACAGACCTAACAGCAAGACTGCGGAAGCTACCACTACGGTCACTATTTCGAGGGCCAGCATCACAAGTCAGTCTAGCGCCGACGTCCAGTGCAACACGGAACCCCTCGTCATAGTTAGGATTGAGCAGCCACGGAAGGAAACCACATGATCTACGAATTCAGGACCTATGACCTCAAGCCCCGGACGCTCGGGCAGTACGAGGAGATCGCCGGAAAGGCGGTCAACGGCGGCCGTCTGGGCCTTTCGAAGCTGTTCGGCTACTGGTACTCGGAGTTCGGGCCGCTCAACCAGGCGCTGCATGTGTGGCCGTACGAGAGCATCGAGCAGCGCTTCGCCATCCGGGAGGAGGCGGGGAACCTGGACACCTGGCCGCCCGCAACCGGCGACCTTCTGAACGGACAGGACGCGGACATCCTCTATGCGGCGCCGTTCAACGACGAGTCGATCTCCGGCGAGCACGGGCCGTTCTACGAGATGCGAATCTACAGGTACGGCACCGGCGACATCCCGAAGGTGATCGACGCTTGGTCGAAGGCGATCGACGAGCGGCGCAAGCACTCGACGTTCATCGGTGCATGGCACACAGAGCTGGGCACGCTGAACAAGTGGGTGCACATCTGGGCGTATTCGTCGCTGGAGGAGCGGTCCCGGGTGCGGGCGGAGATGATCGAGCGGAAGATCTGGCCCGCGCCGGGCGGCCCGCCGCCGCTGCACCAGGAGAGCCGGCTGTTCCTGCCGTTCCCGTTCAGCCCGCTGAGTTGAGAGGCAGTCTTCCTGGTAGGGGCGCCGCTTGCCGCGCCCGGTCCCGACTACATCGGGACGTTCGAACCCTTCGACAGGCTCAGGATGGCGGAATGTGACGCCTCCGGCGTCACCGGGCGGGGCAAGCACCGCCCCCTACCAAAGTCAGGCGTGAGCCTGCCCCGGAATCTCGTGTTTGCTCACATGAATCGGTAAGATTCCCCGGCTACGCTCGGGATGAGAGAATTCTCCCTCCTAGCCAGGGAGAGAGTTAGAGGGTGGGTTGTCGTGACGCCACCCTTCGACAGGCTCAGGATGGCAGGACGTGCCGGCTCCGGCGTCACCGGGCGCTGCAAGCGGCGCCCCTACCAGAGATCAGTCCCACACAGACCGCTTCAGTCAGCGAAGATTCTTATGAAGATGAATGTCAACGGCAAGGAGATCGAGGTCGACCAGGTGTGGGCGGCCCGTGAGTCTGAGCCCTGGAATGAGTATGAGCTCGAGAACGGCGACCGCATCCGGCTGAAGACGGTGGCGAAGAAGATCCTGAAGGTGCGCGGCGCAGAGCACCAGTACATCGTGCAGTCGCAGAACATCGTGGACGTGGACAACGCGCCGGAGCCTGAGTAGAGGGCGGCGGCCAGTCCTCTCTCCCCTTGCGGGAGAGAGTTAGAGAGAGGGGAGTCGGCCAGAGGCCGACGGCTTCTCACCCTTCGACAAGCTCACCCTCTGGCGGTACGTGTCCGGTGACCGCTGATCCAGAGACGACTGCAGGTAGGTCGCCCCGCGTCCCCAGGTCCCTCGCGCCCGCTCGGGACGAAGGACCTCGCCGTCCACAGTCGGTGGGGTGAATCGCCCGACCTGCGCCTACTCTTCGCGTAGCTGCCCGGCGATTGCGGTGATGGACTCGGCGTCTACCTTCAGCTTCGGGTCGAAGCGGGTCAGCCTGCGGTTCAGCTCTACGTGGAACCGGTCCACCGACGCCCTGCCCTTTTCCGTCAGCTCCAGCCGGGTCACGCGCCGGTCGTCCGGGTCGGTCACCCTGGCGACAAGCCCTAGCTTCTCGACCCTGTCCACGAGGCCGGTCACGTTGGTCTTGTCGCAGTGCAGCGCCTCGGCGATCTCGCCCAGCGCCGGTGATTTCCAGCCGGCGGCGCACAGAAGCTGTGCCTGCTGCGCCGAGATGCCGACCTGCTCGCTGGCGGCCTCGTAGACTCTCTCGAGCGAGAAGTAGAGCCCGACCAGGCTGCTGGCGAGGCTGTCCATCTCTGTTGCGCTTTTCTGCATCAGTTTCATGTTACCAGCAGATAGTTGACAACATCAACTAATTGGTTCATTATATCAACTGTTGAGTTCACAAACCAATCTGCGGAGGGTTTCGAAAGAGCTTGCTAGAGGGGCAACGACTTTGGCAGGGGCGGTGCTTGCCCCGCCCGGTGACGCCAGAGGCGGCACAATTGCCATCCTGAGCTAGTCGAAGGGTGGCGACTTCTTCCTCCTCCTGAACACTCTCTCGCTGGGAGTAAGGAATACGTCCCGGCCCTGCCGGGACGACGCGCACCCTTCGACAAGCTCAGGATGGTGTTGATGCCAGGATGACCGTGTTTCCTGAGCGGAGTGAAACGCAGTCGAAGGATCTCTGCGGCCAAGACTCGTCCTGACAAGGCTAGCTGTCTGTACTAGAGACCCTTCGACAAGCTCAGGGAACACAGCCGACCGACCCGCGCCAGAACACACCCTCCCACCTCACCACTAACCAAACATGGAGAACGAATTGAGCGATACGACCGGACCAGAGACCACCGACAACACCCTTAACCTCGTTGCCTTCGCAGGCAGCTTCCGCGAAGGCTCGTTCAACAGGGCCGCGCTGCGAGCAGCCATCGACAACGCTCCCACCGGCGTCAAGATCACCGAAATCGACATCCGCGACGTGCCGTTCTACGACGGCGATGTCGAAAACGCGGGTGACCCTTCGTCGGTTAAGCGGCTGAAGAACGCCGTGCGTGCGTCGGACGGGCTGCTGATCTTCACGCCGGAGTACAACGGCGGTTCGTCGGCGGTCGCCAAGAACGCCATCGACTGGCTGTCGAGAGACGTGGACGGGACTGGTTCACCGCTCTCGGGCAAGGCGGTTGCGATCGCTGCCGCCACGCCTGGCGGGCGCGGCGCTCCGGAGGCCCGTGCGCACCTGATCCACGTGATCGGCTTCATGACAGACAGGCTGTTCATGGAGACGCTGGGGATCAAGAGCGTCTACGAGAAGGTTGACGAGCAGAACAGACTGACGGACGAAGCCACGGTCGCCGACCTGACTGGCTGGCTCGAGCGGTTCCGAGACCACGTTTCCGGACCGCACGAAGACCATGAAGCCGCCTAGTCGATTGTGGCTGACACGAACAGGTCGCTCAGCCGCGAACCATGTAATGTGAGTGTCGAGGGACACGAACCAGGCCGGACTGAAAAAGCGAGGACCAGATGACCGTTGCTGCGATAGCCCAGGACCAGGTGGACGAAGGCCACCCGAGGCGGTGGGCGATACTGGTTGTGATGTGCCTGAGCCTGATCCTCGTCGTTGCGGCGGTCAGCTCACTAAACCTGGCGATTCCATCGATCCGCGATGCGCTCGATGCCACCGGCACCGAGCTGCTGTGGATCATCGACTCGTACGCGCTGGTGTTCGCCGGGCTGCTGCTGCCGGCCGGCGCGCTGGGCGACCGCTTTGGCCGTCGTGAGGCGCTGATAGCCGGGTTAGTGATAGTGCTGGTGACGTCGATAGGTGCCAGTTACGCCGGCTCGTCAGTCCAGCTCATCATCTGGCGTGGCTTCATGGGCATCGGCGCCGCGCTGATCATGCCGGCGACGCTCTCGATCATCACGGTTGTGTTTCCGAAGGAAGAGCGGTCACGCGCCATCGCCATCTGGACGGCGTTCGCAGGCGCGGGCGGAGCGCTGGGTTTGCTCGGTGGCGGACTTCTGCTGGAGGCGTTCTGGTGGGGATCGGTCTTCTTTGTAAATGTGCCGATCGCCGGTCTTGTGCTGCTCGCGACCATCGTGATCGTGCCGACGTCACGTGACACGCAGCACCGGTCACTCGACGTCAACGGCGCGCTGCTCTCGATAGTCGGGCTGTTCGCGCTGCTCTTCGCCATCATCGAAGGACCGGAGCGTGGCTGGACCGACCCGCTGACGCTGGTCGCCTTCGTGCTCGCTGGCGTGCTAATCGCAGGGTTCATCAAGTGGGAGCTGACGACCCGGTTCCCGATGCTGGACCCACGGTTCTTCCGCATCCGCCGGTTTTCGATGGGCAGCCTGTCGATCACGCTGATCTTCTTGACGATGTTCGGGTTCTTCTTCCTGATAGTGCAGTTCTTCCAGTTCGCGCAGGGGCTGACGCCGCTGCAGTCGGCGGTGCGCACGCTGCCGATGACGGGCGTGTTCTTCATCTTCGCCCCGATCAGCGTGACGCTGGCCAAGAAGTTCGGGCCGCGCGTGACGATCCCGACCGGACTGGTCCTGGCATCGGTCGGCTTCGTGCTGATGGGCACGCTCGAGGCGAGCGATCCGTACTGGCTGGTGGTGATTCCGATCCTGATTATGGGCTCCGGCATGGCGACGCTGATGCCGCCGGCCAGTGAGGGCATCGTCACTTCGCTACCGCAGGACAAGGCGGGCGTCGGGTCCGCGGTGAACGACACGACACGTGAGGTCGGCGGCGCGATCGGCATTGCGATCATGGGCTCGCTGCTGGCGATCGGGTACAGGAACAGCCTGGGCGACGCGACGGCGAACCTGTCGCCGGAGGACGCTCACCTGGCAGAGGATTCGATTGGGTTCGCGCTATTCGTGGCGTCGAATCAGCCGGCTGAACAGGGGCGAGAGCTTGCGGCGGCTGCGACGAATGCGTTCACGGACGGCATGAGCATTGCGTTCTTCTTCGCAGCGGGCATCGTGCTGGCAACGGCGGCCGTAGTGGCGAAGTTCTACCCGGGCAAAAGCGAGATAGAGGCGTCGTAGGGGGTGCTTCCGTCGTCCCGAGTGGGCGCGAGGGACGAAGGGATTTCTCTCTCCCTGGCAGGGAGGGAGCTAGAGGAGGGTCGTTGGCGCCCTCTCCCGGTTGTTCTCCGGGAGCGGGACGGTCTGTTTTGGTAGGGGCGCCGCTTGCTGCGCCCGGTCGGCCGGAACGGCCGACGATCGTTTGTCATCCCGACCGAAGGGAGAGATCTGACTGGTCAATGTGAGACCACTTCTCCCTCATCCTGCGCCTTCCCCCGCTGGGAGAAGGAAAGCCACTGGCACCTTCGTCCTGAGTGGCAGCGAAGGACCTGGATGAGGGGTGGGTGCACCAGATCGGCAAGCTCCCCCCGAGCCGTCGACCAATGGTTGCTGACTCTGAGATAGCTGCAGATAGGTCGCCCCACACCCCCGGTCCCTCGCTCTGGCTCGGGACGACGGGTGTCCTACCTCAACTCATACTCCAACCCCAGCTCATCGCGGATCGATTCGAACCACTCGATCACCTCGCGGTGGTACGGGATGCCTTCCCGCAGCCTGGTCTCCGTTTCCTCGTGCTCCGGCAGACCGGCGTACACCACGCGGTCATGGCCCGGCGCCGGCTTCGTCTCCCGCAGGCCGCGCAGGAAATCGTCCATGTCGCTCTTGAACTTCGTCACATCCGTCAGAGCATCGATGTTTATCGCCTGGATGAAGTGATTGAGCACCTGCGGGTGCGACGGCAGCAGGAACCCGGCGGGCATTCCCGACAGGATGTTGCCCAGCACATCGGCGATGGCCGCGAAGCCGTAGCCCTTGTG
>JANQEF010000244.1 GCA_028278465.1 Dehalococcoidia bacterium
GACTACGACGACCTGCGGCTCCGGCTCAGTTCCGTTGTTGTCGGATGGACAGAAGACAGGCTGCCGGTTGCGGCCGCTGAGGTAGGCGCAGTGGGCTCGATGATGGCTCTGCTACGTGACGCTCTGAAGCCAAACCTGTGCCAGACGCTTGAGGGACAGCCGGCGATCGTCCACATGGGGCCGTTCGGCAACATCGCACACGGCTGCAGCTCGATCGTTGCAGACCGACTGGCCGTCAACACCGGCGAATACGTGATTACCGAGGCCGGGTTCGGCGCGGATCTCGGCTTCGAAAAGTTCATGGATATCAAGGTGCGGCAGGGCGCGCCGAAGCCGTCTGCGGCGGTGGTCGTCGTTACGGTACGCGGGCTGAAATGGCACGGCGGGCTCGATCTCAAGGAGATGGGAACGCCGAATGTCGAGGCAGTTCGCAAGGGCGCTGAGAACCTGGAGAACGCCATACGCATCGTAAAGATGTACGGGCTTCCGGCTGTCGTGGCGATCAACCGGTTCCCGGACGATTCACCAGACGAGGTCGCTGCGATCAAGGGGCTTGCAACGGAGTTCGGCGCTGCGGGCGTTGCGGAGGCGAAGGGGTTTGCCGAGGGCGGCGCGGGCATGACAGACCTGGCCGAAGCGGTGGTTGAAGCCTGCGATTCGGGCAAGGCGGACGTGAAGCTGCTCTACAACAACGATGAGAAGTTCTTCACGAAGGTGGAGCGGATGGCGACGGAGCTGTACGGCGCGGCGAAGGTGCAGTGGGGGCCGATGACGCGCACGACGGCCCGGCGGTTCGAGGAGAACGGCTGGGAGTTTCCTGTCTGCATGGCGAAGACGCATCTTTCGGTGTCTGCCGACCCGAAGCTACGAGGCGCGCCGACGGGCCACACGCTGCCGATCCGCGAGCTACGCGTCCTGGCGGGCGCACGGCAGATCGTCACGCTGGCAGGCGACATCATCACGCTGCCGGGACTTCCGTCGAACCCGAACGCGCTGGACATAGATCTCGATGCGAACACCGGCGAGATAACCGGGATCCTGAGCACCTGATCCTGTCGATGTTTGAGCTGCTCGCTCGTCATATTCATGGCTATGGTCCGCGAAACGTGCATGAAAGCTGTTGCGGAAAGCGGAACGTGGGTCGATACTCACACGTTGCGCCGATCAGGTCGACAACATCGAGACGGTCCTGGCGGGTCTAGATATGTCGCGGGATTGACGTGCCCGCGGTCGGCGAGTATGGTTCTTTTTGAACTAGTTTAATAAGGACTAGTACAGGCAGTTCTTGTTCCCGCGGCCACCTGCCGGGGAGTGAAGTTTCACACGGACGGGATGTTGCAGATGTCGTTTTCTATCGAAGGAATCGCAGGGTTCAGCGGACGCAAGCCCAAAACGACGATTCTTGGCTGGGTGCTGATAGTCGTGGTCTCACTGGTGCTGACGAGTCAGCTCGCTGAGACCGCGCTGGACGGTGACGATGGCCCGACCCGGGAGCTGGAGTTCCAGACCGCCGAAAACCTGATTGACGAGAGATTCGGACCGCTCGACCAGGCGGACGATCCATCCGGCGGCGAGGCGACCCGGTCGACAAGCACCGAGTTTGTCATTCTCACATCCTCTTCAATCCCGGCTGACTCGGCCGAGTTCCAGGCCCGGATCGAAGAGCTCGACAGCGAGTTCGCCCACGTGCAGGAAGAGCTCGACGAAAACATCATCAGTGGAACGCTCTCCGACTACGAGTTCCAGATCTCTGACGACGGCACAACCGCGCTGGCGTTCATGGAGATCTTCGATGATCGCGAGGACGACATCCTCACGCTGGTGCACGCCGTCGAAGAGGTGTCGGATGACCAGATACAGGTGTACCTGTTCGGCAACGCCAGCGTGAACGCCACATTCGCCGAGCTTGCCGAGAGCGATCTGGTGACCGGTGAGTCGATCGGCATCGCCGTAGCGCTCATCATCCTGGCGATCGTGTTTGGAGCGGTGGTCGCGGCGTTCATTCCTATTGTCCTGGCCATCGTTGCGGTTCTCACGGCCGTCGGGATCTCGATGATCACCGGCCAGATCATGGACCTCAACGAGTTTGTCCCGAACATCATCACCATGATGGGACTCGCAGTCGGTATCGACTACTCGCTGTTCGTGCTGTCCAGGTACCGGGAAGAGCGGGCGAGAGGTCTCGATAAGCAGGCTGCAATCGAGGCGTCCAGTGGAACGGCCGGCCGTGCTGTCGTGTTCAGCGGCTTCACAGTGGTGATCGCGCTGCTCGGCATGCTCATCATCCCCGAGCGCATCTTCCAGGCGTTCGGAGTCGGCGCCATCACCGTTGTGTTCGTGGCCGTTGCCATCAGTGTCACGCTGCTGCCCGCGATCATCGGGCTTCTCGGTGACCGCGTGAACAATGTGCGGGCGCCAGTCTTCCTGACGCTCGGGCTGTTCATTGTCCCGGCGTTCATCATCATGGTGGTCATGGGCCTCGGTCCGATTCTGCTCCTTGTATCGCTGGCGGTGATGCTGGTCCTGGTGCTGCTCTCGTACCTGAAGCGCAGGAGCGGTGGAAGGCGAACGTTCGGGCTCGGAGACGGCGTTTCGCACGGCGGCCAGGACGAGGGAGGTATCTGGAACACGATCACCGTAACCGTGATGAGGCGACCGTACGTCAGCATGACGCTGGCGACGGCCCTGCTGCTCGTCCTTGCGTACTTCTACCTGGAGATCGAATCGGGCACGAGCGGAATCTCGGTATTGCCGGATGACGAGCCGATGAAGATCGGCTTTGAGACCGTGAACGAGAAGTTCGGTTTCGGGTCCGACGAGCGAGCGTTCGTCGTGATCGATGGCGCCGTTGGATCCGAGCAGTTGAACGATGCGATCACTCGCTTGAACGGACTGATCGAAAGCGATCCAGGTCTGATCGATCCCGAGGTCCGCATCGAGCCAACGGTCAACCTCGCCACAGTCTCGGCGCAGGTCCCGGGTGACCCGAGCAACCAGACCGCTCTCGAGTCGGTGAGGAGGCTGCGCGGCGACCTGGTTCCACAGGCGTTCGCGAGCGTCGCTCCAGGCTCCTACGAGGTGTTCGTCGGTGGCTCGTCCGCAAGCGTCGTCGACTCTGTGGCGCTGACCGACGAGTTCCTGCCGATCGTCTTCCTGGCGGTGCTCGGCATGAGCTTCATCCTGTTGCTGTTCGCGTTCAGGTCAATCACCGTGTCGATCGCTTCGATCATCATGAACCTGCTCTCCGTGGGCGCCGCTTACGGCCTCGTCGTGCTGGTGTTCCAGGAAGGGTTCCTGATCGACGTGTTCGGCTTCGAGCAGGTGGACCAGGTCGAGTTCTGGTTGCCACTGTTCATGTTCAGCATCCTGTTCGGGCTCTCGATGGACTATCACGTCTTCATGTTGAGCCGCATCAAGGAGCGGTTCGACGAGACGGGCGAGGCTGCGGAGTCTGTGGCGTTCGGGCTGCGGACGACGGCCAGCATCATCACTGGCGCGGCGCTGATCATGGTTGCCGTGTTCGGAGGCTTCGCGCTGGGTGATATCGCCTTCTTCCAGTCGATGGGCTTCGGCCTTGGCGCGGCTGTGCTGCTGGACGCAACGATCGTCCGCTCGCTGCTGGTGCCGAGCATCATGAGGATCATGGGCAGGCACGCCTGGTACTTGCCGTCATGGATGGAGTGGCTGCCGAACATCTCGATCGAGGGAAAGAGCACGGCGGCCGAACCGCGGATGGCGGAGAGCAGCGCACCGACGGGCGGTGGCGAGTAGCGGCTTCGCTCGGCCAATCGGTGAGCTGTAGACTGGGCGCATGACGACTTCGGACGAACAGTCGGCTTTCATCTGCACGGTGTGTGCCCGTGCGATCTACGTGTCGCACGTGCCGCCGACGGCTCCGCACTGCTCCAGCTGCGGTGCGGAGACGCGGGCGAATGCTGCGATGCGGGCGAAGGCCGGCGATGTGCGGTGCATGCACTGCGATCACGTGGAGCCAGCG
>JANQEF010000247.1 GCA_028278465.1 Dehalococcoidia bacterium
CGCCGCCGGAGCTGTGGTCGGCTTTGCCATCACCGGCGTCGGGGTGGCAGCGGGGGCCGACGTCGGGGGGAGGTCCGTAGGCTGGGGCGTGTCGGTCGGATCTACCTGGATGTCAGACGCCGTCGTCGCGGTCGGTTCTGGAGTGCCTTCCCCTAGTTCCTCGCATGCAATCACCGCGAACGCGGCCACGCTGAGCAGCAACGTGGCGATCAGCCTGGAAGATAGCGGTCTCAGCATGTCCCTCGCGACCGTGTTGAGTGTGCGTGCACGGAGTCGGCGCCGGGCTGACTTGCCCAACACGGAAACGATAGCTGCGAGAGCGACGCGAGCGCCTCAGCACGGCGGTGCGATTTTCTGGGGATTTCGGGCAGCCGCGACCGGCAGCACCTCAGGCGCGGAAGACGGTTGCCTCGCCTTTCAACACCGTCTGACCGTGCTGGTTTTCGACGTTGAACTCCATGGAGCCCATCGACCGTCCGACACGCCAGGACGTGACGGTCCCCGTCGCGATGATGGTGTCGCCGATGTAGACCGGCTTCGGGAACGACCATTGCTGGCTCATGAAGACGCTGCCCGGCCCCGGCAGGTCCATCGCCACAGCGCGTGCAGCAGTCCTGTCGCGATGCCACCCTGCGCAAGCAGTCGCTCGAAGAGCGTACCCGCCACGAAGTATTCGTCGAAGTGGAGCGGGTTGAAGTCTCCGGTAATCTCGGCGTACTTCTGCACCGACTCGGCGGTCACCTGCAGCGATCTCGTCGCCGACATCCCGGGTTCGATGTCCATTACCCCAGCATAGCTGTTCGGGCCAGGACGAATTCGGATACGCTTGCGCCGCCGCTTTCCATACACAGCCATTCCAGCCAACCCAACCGAGGAAACCTATGAAAGTTACCGGGATCAGGAGCCTGTCGGTCCAGGACGAGGACGGCCGCAGCTACTACATAGTCAGGGTCGACACCGACGCGGGGATTCACGGCCTCGGCGAGGTCGGGATCAGGAACTGGGGACGTGCGATCGGCAACGCCATCGACCACCTGGCTGAGCTGGTCATCGGAGCTGATCCCTGGGAGACGGAGCGGCTGTGGCAGGAGATGTTCAGGTCCGGCTTCTTCCCGGCTGACAAGGTGTACTGCTGCGCCATAAGCGCCATCGACATCGCACTATGGGACATCAAGGGAAAGTCGGTCGGAAAGCCGGTCTACAAGCTGCTCGGCGGCCCGGTTCGGAACAAGGTCGTCTGCTACCCGCATACGCGGGGCCGGACCACGGAAGAGCTGATCGACAACTCCAGGAAGGCCGTGGACGACGGCTGGAAGTTCGTGCGCTGGGGCCAGCCTGAGACCGGCGGAGAGCTGGAGGGCGAAGGGATCAGCACGCTGGAGCCGGTGAAGTCGATCAGCCTGGCAGTCGAGCAGATGACGCGCGTGCGCGAAGCGGTCGGACCTGAGATCCAGATGTGCTTCGACGCCCACACGCGCCTCGACGCCGCGCAAGTCGTCCAGATGTGCAGGGACATGGAGCCGCTGAAGCCGTTCTTCATCGAGGACCCGATCAGGTCGGAGAATCCCGGCAGCTACCGCAACCTGCGTCGCCAGGTGAACCTGCCGATCGCGGCCGGCGAGCAGTGGGCCTCGAAGTGGCCGTTCAGAGAGGTGATCGAAGAGGAGCTGATCGACTACGCCCGCATCGACCTCTGCATCGTCGGCGGCCTGACCGAGGCGCTGAAGATCACGCACTGGGCGGAGACGCACTACATCAACATCGTGCCGCACAACCCGCTCGGCCCGGTGAGCGCGGCGGCCTGCGTCGCGCTGACGATGGCGTCTTCGAACGTTGGCGTTCAAGAGATGCCGCGTGCGCCGGGCTCGTACGCCACGGAACTGTTCCCGCAGCAGATCGAGTGGGAAGACGGATACTCATGGAGCCCTGACATGCCGGGGCTTGGAGTGGACATCGATATGGATGCTGCAGAGAGTGCCGCCGTGGAGCCGCACGGCTGGCCGCCGAGGCTGCGCAGGGAGGACGGCGCGATCACCAACTGGTGATTGTTCAGTAACGCAACCGGGCGCAACCTTACTCACCGCAAGGGGGAGGAACATGCCCGGCAGTGAGAAATCTGCCGGGCATGTTCGTTTCAGCGGGTCTTTGCCGGAGGGACCTGATGCCGTTTATCTACAAGCCGTCGCTATGGGGCTTCGCCGCAAGCGCCATCTTCATCACCCTGACGTTGATCGAGATCCAGGATTCGAACTGGGTCGACGCGGCGATGTGGGGACTGCTGGCGTTCTCGTTCACCGTCAAGCACATACCGAAGTTCGTTATCTTCAGCGTGCAGGGGACCGTAGCCTCACTGATTGCGCTCATCGCAGGCGGAGCAATGTTCATCGCAGACGCCTCGGACAAGCTTGGTCAGTAGCGGCCGCCGGCGGCAAGCGCCATCGCACGTTACCGGCGACGGCTTCCGCAGCAGCTCGCTAGTCTTCCGACTTCACCAGGCCAATTACGTTCCCGGCCGGATCCTCGAACTGTGCGAAAGTCACCATGTCCGGGATCTCCATAGGCGGCATCGTCGTCTTTCCGCCAGCAGCCTCGATCTCCTTGAGCTTCGCATCGAGGTCGGGGACCCCGACGTAAACGGTCACCGAGCTCGAGCCGTCCTGCGACGCGCCGACTCCGCCGCCCAGGCTGCCTTCGCCGGCGCCGGTGTCCACGACCCCGTAGTTCATCGGGTTGCTCGAGTCGATCTTCCAGCCCATCGTCTTCGAGTAGAACTCCTTGAGCGCCTCGCCGTCCTCGCCCATCATCTCGAAATGAACGATCGGGTATCCCATCTGCCTGCCTCCTGAATACTGGTCGGATCTGTGCCGGCCGCGGTCCGGCCGGGCGGCGATTATCTACCAACTTGAGGGAGTTGGCGAAACGCGCGACCTGAATTGGTGCGCTGGCGCGGTCAGGAAGATCGCCGTGGGGTGGGCCGGAAACTAGCCGGCTTTATTTACGCCGAAGCCGGAGTGGCCTACGCCGGAGTTGCCGGTGCGTAGAGTCTGGACCTGGCCGGGCGTCGGGCCGCCGCCGTCATCGACACCATCCATGGCGGCGCCTAGCGACATCTTCTGGGCAGTTCTGGTGGCCTCGAGATCTCTGCCGTCTTCTGCGGCCCGCCACACCGCTTCGAGCACCGGCTTCAGCTCGGGGTCGATCCACTGGATGCCACGGCCTGAGCTCTGCACAAGCTCGGCGAAGCGGGAACCGGACTGCACGGTGCTGCTGAGGGTGTACGACCACGACACGCCGAACATGCGGGCATGCCGGCGCAGGTCGAGCCCATCGATCTCGTCGACGATCACCAGGATCCCGGCCTCGGGACAGGCCTTCGCCACCTTGCGGGCGATGTCGAGGCCTGCCAGCTCTTCGCCGAGGTGGACGTAGATGGCAGCGACATCGGCGTCCGCGGTCAGTACCTTCTCAACCGCCGCCATGTCGTCGCCAGCAACCCCGGCGAGCTTCACGTCCTCTGAGCTGGAGATCTTCGAGGAGAGGACGGTGGTCATCGGCCCCGGCGCGGCGATCAGCACT
>JANQEF010000255.1 GCA_028278465.1 Dehalococcoidia bacterium
CGCGCGAAAGTGCTGAGACGATCTCCTCAAGGATCGTATTGACGATGTGCTCCACGTCGCGCTGGTAGAGATGGGGATTGCGCTCCGCGATTGCCTGGACAAGCTCGGATTTGATCATTCTGGCCCCCTCCCACTTCCGATCCGGCCGCGTCGGTCAGGAAGCGTGCCAAACCATCAGCAGACCGTCAACAAGCAGGCGTTTGGGGATTATCTTCTCAGCAAGCGGCCCAAGCGCCGGATCGATGCCGAGCAGGCCGCCGATCTGCCGGTGCGGAAGCGTTTATAGATCTCGCCGGCTGCGAGCACGCTCAACGAAACACCGAGCATCGTGGTCCATACCGCAGGGCTCACAGGTTCCACGTCCAGAACTGAACGCAGACCGGGCGTGTACATAGCTCCGATGTGCACACCCTGGGCCAGGATGACCGATCCCACCACCCACGGGTTTGCAGAGAGCGGGACTCGGAATGCCGACCGCAGTTCAGAGCGGGAGTTGAAGACCTGGACGTTTTCGAACAACACCATCACCAGCAGTAGCACGTTGCTGGCAGAAAACTCGCTCCATCCGGCCACATTCAGAGCCCAGTAGTAAACGACGAAGCCACCAATCCCCATGACGGCGCCGCTGAGCATGATCTGCTCGATCATCCTGCGGTCGAGAATCTGCTCGCTAGGCGACCTGGGCGGACGCCTTAGCACGCCCGGCTCACGACCCTCGAACGCAAGCGCCACATCCTGGATTCCCTGGGTGACGGCATTTAGCCACAGCAGCTGGACCGGCGTCAGCGGCACGGGCTGTCCGGTCAGGGTCGAAAGCAGGAAAAGGATCAACTCGCCGACCGCAGTTGCAAGCAGCAGCCACACGATCTTGCGCACGTTGTCGTACGCCGTCCGCCCTTCCTCGATGCCATTGACTATCGAGGCGAAGTTATCGTCGGTCAGTATGAGATCCGAAGCATCCCGGGCGACATCCGTTCCGCCCTGGCCCATCGATACGCCGATGTTGGCGGCCCGCATCGCTGGCGCGTCGTTCACACCGTCTCCGGTGACCGCTACGTAGTGACCCGCGCTCTGCAGCGAAGTGACGATGTCGGTTTTCTGGCGAGGCTCAACCCGCGCGAAGACCGTCGCCGCCCCGATCCGGTCCGAGGCGGATCCATCCGAAGCAAGGTCACGCCCTGTCACGACCTCTGATTCGTCTTCCGCGATTCCCAGCTGTCGGGCTATGGCAAGGCCCGTCGCCGGGTGATCGCCCGTCACCATCTTCACTTTGACGCCCGCGGACCTGCACCGTTGCACTGCCTCCGGCACGTCAGGCCGCACAGGGTCAATGAGACCGACGATTCCCAGGAACTGCAGATTCGCTGGCTCAGGAGCCACAGTTCCCGGTGTGATGTCATCGACCGTTCCGGCAGCCAGGGCGAGCACCCTGTAGCCCTCGTCCGCCAGCAGGTTCGCCTGTGCCAGGATGTTCTGAACGCTGGCGCCGCGGCACATCTCCAGGACCAGCTCAACAGCGCCCTTGACCGAGCAATGGGTTGCTCGGTCGCCGCTGTTGTAGCTCGCCGCGTAACCCCGTGCCGATTCGTACGGGATCAGGCCGGTCCTGGGAGAGAGGTCCTCGACCTCTACCCGGTGGATGCCCAGCTTCTCGCCGAGTACGAGGAACGCAGCGTCTACCGAGTCGCCAACGGCCAACACCTCGCGTTCTGACATCCTGAGCTGCGCCTCGTTGCACAGGACGCCGGCCATCACCAAACGCCTCAACTCGGCGCTTCTGTCAGTCGCGATCGCACCTGTTTTGTCAACGAACTCGCCTGCCAGGTCGAGCCCTTCTCCAGTCACTTCCAACTCGAAACCATCCGGCAGGACGATTCGCTTCACGGTCATCCGGTTCACCGTGAGCGTCCCTGTCTTGTCAGTGGCGATGACAGTGCAGGCGCCGAGACCTTCGACGGCCGGCAGAAGTCGCACTATGACGTTCCGCCGCGCCATCCGCCTCGAGGCGATGGAGAGGGCGACTGTTACTCCAACGGGCAGGCCTTCGGGAATCGCTGAGACGGCGAGCGCAATCGCCAGCAGCACAACATCTCCGAACCCGGTCCCGCGCAGTAACTCAGCACCACCGACGGCAGCGATGAAGATCAGCATGAAGAGAGCGAGCCGAGCGGTGAAAGACCTCATCCGCGCTACGAGTGGTGGCAGCGCCGAGGGTTCGCCCAGCGACCTGGCTATCTGACCGAGTTGAGTGGCCTGGCCGGTTTCCGCTACCACCCCGGTCGCCCGGCCGTTGACGATGCTCGTACCCGCATACAGCATGTTGAGACGGTCGCCGGTTGGCGCACTCTCGTCGTCTATGCGAGCGACGTCTTTGGCCACGGGCACCGACTCGCCCGTCAGCACGGACTCGTCAACCCTGACCTCTATCTCACTGATGATTCGCAGGTCTGCCGGGACCGCTCCACCTGACTCGAGCTGCACAACGTCTCCGGGGACGAGCTCTGAGGCGTCCACTTCTTCGAGCGTGGCTCCGCGCCGGACAGTTGCACGCATCTTGACGGCCGACTGAAGAGCGCTCGCTCCGTGCTCGGCCTGCCACTCCTGGAACGCCCCGACCGCCGCGTTGACTATCAAGACGCCAAAGATGAAAGCGGCGTCCACGCTTTCTCCCAGCACGAGGGACACGCCCCCGGCGAGCAGCAGCACATAGATCAGCGGATTCCGGAACTGCCGGACAATAAGCGAGAAGATTCCGGGCCCGCGTCTGTCAGGAAGCACGTTCGGGCCGAACCGGGCTCGTCGGCTGGCCGCCTCCCCGGCACTGAGACCCTGCTCACTCGTTTCAAGCCGCTGCAGCACCTCATCCCGTTCCAGCGCATGCCAGGGCACAGCCGTCGAGGTGGATGTTGGTGAATCGCGGTCGCTTGAATGCATGTCTTGAAGGCGAGAGTCCGGAGACATCGACCATCATCGTTCCCAATCGACGCCGTAGTCGGGTCGGCATGTGAGATTGGCGTGTCGTACCGTCGCTCATCCCGGTTTCGCCGCAGGATCGGCGTCGGGAACAGGCGTTCGGTCTGAGCATCTGGTCGCAGCCTGCGGTAAGCTTCACCGCGTCCGTTCCAGGTCCACAACAAACGCCTGGTTGGATCAGTTCGGCAACCCTCGACGATCCCGCCAACAAGCACCAGAACCCGGAGACAAACACTTGACGCAGGACTGGCTTCCGCTGCCCGGCACACCGGTCGAAGAGCTCGACACACCGGCTATCGTGATAGACCTCGATGTCGCCGAGGCGAACATCGCCAAGATGCAGGAGTTCGCATCCGAAGCCGGCATCAGCGTTCGCCCGCACACCAAGACCAACAAGAGCCCTTACTGGGCATGGAAGCAGCTCAATGCCGGGGCCATCGGCATCTGCTGCGCCAAGGTGGGCGAGGCCGAGCAGATGGCCGCCGCCGGCATCCCGGAGATCCTGATCCCGAACCAGGTGGTGACGTCACGCAAGATCAAGCGCCTGATGTCTGTCGCCGGAACGACCGAGACCATCATCGCGGTGGACAGCGAGCAGAACGTATCCGACCTCTCAGACGCCGCCACCTCTCACGGCGTGGAGCTCGGCGTGCTGATCGAGATCAACGTCGGCATGGACCGCTGCGGAGTCGAGCCGGACGAGGCCGACGCCATCGCCACGAAGATAGCGAAAGCGCCGGGGCTGCGGTTCGACGGCCTGATGGGCTACGAAGGCCACACCGTTGCCGCGCGGGACTTCGAGGAGCGCAAGACCGAGGCTCTGCGGGCGATGGACAAGCTGCTGAGCGCCGCGTCGGCGGTTCGCAAGGCCGGAGTGCCGGTCAACATCGTATCCGCCGCCGGCACCGGCACCTACAACATCAGCGGCGCGGTCGAGGGCGTCACCGAGATCCAACCCGGCAGCTACATCTTCATGGACGGCGACTACCTGGAGGTGTTCGAGGAGTTCCAGCCTGCAATGACGGTGCTCACCACCGTTATCTCACGTACTGCGGACCGGGGAGTCCTGGACTGCGGCCTGAAGTCGGTCAGCATCGACAGGGGAGTGCCATACGCCGTCGGCATAGATGGCGTGGAGGTCGGCGCGCCATCCGAGGAGCACACGAAGGTCAAGCTGTCTGGCGTGGCGAAGGACCTGCGAGTCGGCGACAACGTCAGCCTCCGCATGATGCACGGCGACACGACGATCAACCTGCATGACTACTACTTCTGTGTTCGAGACGGCAAGCTTGAGACTGTTGCGCCGATCATGGGTCGCGGCAAGTTCAGATAGGCAGCGGGAGAGCGCATTGAGGGTCAACATCTCTACGTCAGAATCACCAGGATCGCGATCACCGGCGCGCGTGTTCCGCAAGTGGGTGATCATCGGCGCCGCGCTCGGCGCGGTCCTTGCGGGACTTGCCGCATTCATGGTGGTCGGGGTAGTGATGCTTGGCGGAGCGCTCGTTGGCGCCGTGTTTGGCGCTGTTTTCGGTGTGTTCAGAGCGCTGCTGGCGGTCGTCAGGCGCGAGTGAGGCTGGCGTCCACGCGACCTGTCTCCAGCAGGTCGAGACCGACGATCCCAAGCTTCAGCACGTCCTCAGGCGGAGCCACCATCTTGCCGTTTGGCGCGGCGAGGGCTCTCGACTCAACAAGTGCGTCGCGATCGACCCAGTGCCAGCCCTCCGGCACTCCGGGCAGATCGCCCGAACTCGGCAGGTTCACCGGCGTGGAGAAGTAGATCAGGTCGATGTGCTGGTGCTTGCCGACCTTGTTGTCGTAGACGTCCTCAATCATCACCGTATAGGGCGGGACGACCTGCTCGAGGTTCGAAATCTCTGGCAGTTCTGACGTGGGAAGGATCCGCACATCCAGCCCCGTCTCCTCCTTCACCTCCCGCAGCACAGCCTGGACCGGGTCCTCGTCCGGCTCGATATGTCCGCCCGGCGGCAGCCATTCCTGCACCTTTTCGTGCCAGTGGACGAGCGTCGCGCCACCGACGATCACGAAGCCGGTGGCGGTGAAGTGGCGGATCATCCGCATCCTTTCTGACTCTTTACACGGAAAAAGCCGAAAAACGGCTTGCTTCAAGCAATAAGGGACGAAAACCCGTCACCAGCGGCCGGACTTTCACCCCATTCAGAATCGCTCGTGGTTGCATTCGGGTAACTGCGAGCCGGGTTTTGGGTGAAAAAGCGTACACCGGACCGCCGCGGGGCGTTGATTCTTGGCAGATGCGGGCTCAAAATGCCCGCGCCAAACCGCCCATTCTGCGTTTGGCGAGTTACGCTAGACAGCATGAACTACCTCGAATTCATAGAACTCGTTGGCCGCCGGGCCCGCATCGGGAGCCATGAAGATGTCTCCCGGGCGGTGCAGTCGACGCTGGAAACACTTGCGGAGTGTCTTCCGGGCCCGCAGGTGAGGCGGCTGGCCGAGAAGCTGCCAAAAGAGGCGGCGATGTACCTCGCTCCGGCGTCGGACAGCGAAGAGTATTCGATCCACGAGTTCTTCGAGCGCATCAGCGAGCGGTCCAGCCTGCCAAAGCCTATCGCGACCCAGCGGGCCTGGGCCGTGCTTTCAGTGGTTGAGCAGCAGCTCTCTCTGAAGGAGTTCAACGAGCTGCTTTCGGCGCTTCCCAGGCAGTACGAGCGCCTCTTCGAGTTCGCCGTCTAAAGCTACGCGACTGCTTTTCCCTCGCCCGTCCACGGTTTCAGTTACCACCGCTTCGCCGAGGCGTTTACCGCCGCGTCTTTGAACCGTTCCGACCTCCCGGCCGTCCCAAGAACCCTGCAAAAAGCAGGAGGGGCCACCGGGTCAACAGCCGTGTGGCCATTAACCGGGTGACCCCTCCTGTTGAGGTGCCCTGCTAAGAATGGGCGCCCTACAGCAGGACACCTCCGGTACTACTATTCATGCTTAGCAAACACCTCCTTTCTTTTCGTTTGCAGTCCGTGGGCCAATGCCCTCGGCTGGACGGTTAGCGTAAGCATCGCCTGCCGTCACGACCATTATGCCACAGCCGCCTCGCGGCACATCTCCGGCTTTTAGGAGCCGTCACCTATCCTGACTGCGAATAGCGCGCAGCGAATGTGCAGACGATCGGCGAGTCTTTTAACAGAGTGTTAGCGCAGGGTGTGAAATCCTTTCCGAGCGCCTCGTTGCCAGCGCAGCCTTACCCCTGAAGTCAGCGGATTTACCGACGACCAGATGCCACTGAACTCCGTGCCAATCCAGCCAGCCAGCCTCTCGGTGCTCGAGCCCGTGGTTGGCGAAGATCGCGCCCGTCAGATCGTCTCAGCCGCCGACGAGATCTCGCGCGGACTGTCCGGCCGATCAGTGATCAACGTCAACTCGACGGCGAAAGGCGGCGGCGTGGCCGAGATGCTGCTCTGGCTGCTGCGCTACATCCGCGGTGCCGGGATCGACGTGAGCTGGTACGTGATCGAGGGTGATGCCGAGTTCTTTGTCCTCACCAAGCGGCTCCACAACATGCTGCACGGCCACGAAGGCGACGGCGCACGGCTCTCGGCGCAGGATGCTGACACATTCAGGGAAGTCTCGCTCCGCAACTCCGAAGAGCTGAGAGCTGTGGTCAAACCAGGCGACATCGTGGTGCTGCACGATCCGCAGACGGCGGGCATTGTTCCTGAGATGAAAGAACTTGGCGCGAAGGTGATCTGGCGCTGTCATGTCGGCACGGCCGATGAGAGCGACCTCCGGCAGGAAGCGTGGCAGTTCCTCCGGCACAGCCTTGAGGACGCGGACGCGTTCGTGTTCAGCAGCAAGGAGTTCGTGCCGAACTGGATCGACGAAGACCGGCTCACTGTGATCCCGCCATCGATCGATCCATTCTCGACGAAGAACCGGCCCATGTCCGCCGACGCGGCGCGCTCGATCCTGGAGTACACCGGCATCGTCCAGGGCAACTCGCACCTGCCGGTTCCCGAGTTCACGCTGGCCGACGGCTCGACCAGCCGCGTGAACCGCATGGCCGACATCGTCCGCACCGGTCCTGCTCCGACGGCTGACATCAGGTTCGCTCTCCAGGTCTCTCGCTGGGACCGGCTCAAGGACATGCAGGGCGTGATGGAGTCGTTCGCTGAACACGTCGACGGCGAGCGGGCAACCCGCCTCGTCCTCGCGGGCCCGGTGGTCACGGGTGTAGCCGACGACCCGGAGGGCGGTGAGGTGCTGACCGAGTGCATCGAGGCGTGGCGAGAGCTTCCGCATTTCGAACGGCACCGTATCCAGCTCGTGTGCCTGCCTATGACTGACATCGACGAGAACGCGGCCATCGTTAACGCTCTGCAAACGCATGCCGCGGTCGTGATCCAGAAGAGCCTCGAAGAGGGCTTTGGCCTGACCGTCACGGAAGCTATGTGGAAGGGGAAGCCGGTAGTTGCATCGGCTGTTGGCGGCATCCGCGACCAGATCGTTGACGGCGAGAGCGGGCTGCTAATCAGCAATCCGCACGACAGCTCCGAGTTCGGCGCGGCTGTTCAGTCGGTGCTGGACGATGACGGACTGGCGGCACGTCTCGGGAACAGCGCCCGCCAGCGGGTCAAGGACCGTTTCCTGGGCGACCGCCACCTGATGCAGTACGCCGACCTGGTGCGCAAGCTGGCCTGAGGCAGACTTAGCCCGAGGTGAGCTGGGCCTAGAACCAGTTCTCCTTGTCGACAACGTTGCGCAACGGCTCACCCTTCAGCAGGTGGTTTACATTCTCGAGGATGATCTCGTACCTGCGCTCTTCAAGATGCGCTCCGCCATGAGCTGCGATGTGCGGGGTCAGGATCGTGTTCGGCGCATCCCACAGCCGGTGGTCGGCAGGCAGCGGTTCGATCTCGTAGACATCCAGCCCCGCGCCGGCGATCTCTCCCGCCTCCAGCGCATCCGCCAGGTCATCCAGCTTCGTCGTCATGCCGCGGCCGATGTTGATGAAGATCGCCGACCTCTTCATCGCCTGGAACTTCGACCGGTCGAACAGCCCCTCGGTCTGCGGTGTGTGCGGAATCGTCAGGATCACGAAGTCGGCTTGTGTGAGGAAGCGGCCGAGGTCTTCCGACCCGCCCATCTCGTCAACCCATTCCGGCTTGTCATCTCGCCGGGCGTCGGTCGCGATCACCTTCATGCCGAAAGCAGCGCATAGCCGCGCCGTCTCCGCCCCGATCCCGCCAAGCCCGACTATCAGCGCCGTGCTCTCAGGCAGGAAGATCGAGTGGTGCTCCGGCGGCTCCAACGGCGACCAGTTGCGAGCCTTCTGCTGGTCGCGGTAGACGTTGAGGTGCTTCGCGAAGGAGAGCAGCACAGCCATGATGTGCGACGAGATGTGGTCGTTGTAGATCTCCCGAAAGTTCGTGACCTGCGCCGGGTGCGCGATCAGCTCGGGGTAGTAGTAGCCGGCGTGCGGAGCGGCGGCCGGCGCCTGGATCCACCGCAGGTTGTTACCCGCCGCCAGGACGCTCTTCGAAAGCGTGCCGAACGCGGCGTCTGCATCCGCGATCTCACGCACTGTCGCGTCCTCGTCCTCCGGCGCCACGAACTCCACGTCAGCGACGGAATCCTGCAGTCGCTTCAGCCAGTTCTCAACGGGCGCGCTGTGCGGCGGAACGAACACAAACTTCATGACGGAACTCTTTCGTCGGGCTTGAGGCGGGACCGCTGGCGGTCACCGGTCGGACACGGGTCGCAAGAGGGGTGATTCTAGCACCGCAACCTGACACCCCGAACGAGAATCCGCATCTGCGGGTAAGTTAAACTGGCGCAATCTCCGCCACCCCGCAGCGAGAACACATGAGAGTCGGCCACTTCGAGTTCGAACCGCCTGATCCGCCCCTGCAGTCGCCGCACTGCATCGCGATGCTTCGCCCGTGGGTGAACGTGGGCAACGTCGGTCAGACGGTCCTTGGCAGGCTCGCCCGCATCTACAACGGCAGCGAGATCGGCGGCCTGGTGCGGCCCGGCCAGTTCTACGACTTCACCCGTTACCGGCCAGAGATCCGCTTCGCAGACGGCAAGCGCACCGTCCGCGTGCCCAACACGGTCGCCGTCGCAGGAAGAGCGACCGAGAAGATCACGGCGCGCAACGACCTGCTGCTCCTTTACATGCTCGAGCCGCACACGAATGCCGAGGACTTCAACGACTCGGTGCTCGAGATGCTGCGTAGCCTGAACATTGAGCGCTACGTGCTCATCGGCGGCATGTACGACTCGGTGCCGCATTCGAGGCCGCTGTCCATCACAGGCTCGGCCCGCGGCTTTACGCCACCCGAAGAGTTCGGTGGCGTCAGGCTGGGACGCAGCAACTACCAGGGACCGACGAGCCTCACGAGCCAGCTGACCGATCGGGCCAGGAAAGAGCTGGACATCGAGACGCTGTCGCTGATCGTCCACCTGCCGCTGTACCTGAAGCTGGAGGACGACTACACAGGCGCCTACCGCGTCATACAGGCGCTCTCGGCCCTCTACGGCTTCTCTCCCGATGTACCCGAGAAGAAGCTGGCGGACCAGCAGTACGACCAGGTGACGCCTGCGATGTCGAACAACCCGCAGCTTCAGGAGCTGGTGAAGAAGTTCGAGGATGACTACGACCGCGACGCAGGCCTGGAAGTGGACGAGGACGACGAGTCGGTCGAGCTGTCGCCTGAGATCGAGCAGTTCCTCGACGACGTGTCGCGACGCGGGCAGGGCGACTCGGGCACCGAGGGGCCGACCAGCGGCGGCGTCTAGCTAACCGGCTGAGGCCGCTGCTTCGATCTCGCCCACCGTTTTAGGCACCGCTGACGTCATCACCCGGTTCCCATCTTCGGTGACCAGCACATCGTCCTCCGTGCGAACGCCGATACCTTTCAGCCGCTCGGGAGACTTCTCGGCGAACGGGCCGAAGTACAGGCCCGGCTCCACCGTCAGCACCATCCCGGGCTCCAGCTTGACCGAAGGACCCTCGCGGCCACCGGTGCGGTAAATCCCGGAGTCGTGGACATCCAGTCCGAGCCAGTGCGAAGTGCCGTGCATGTAGTACGGCATGAAGCCTCGCTCCTTGATCAGCTTCTCTAGCTCGCCCTCCAGCGCGCCGAGGTCCAGCATCCCCTGCGTGAGAACCTTGAGCGCCGCGTCGTGCACATCCATCACGCCTCCGCCCGGCTTCACCGCCTCGATCCCGGCCTCGTTCGCCGCCAGCACGATCTCGTAGACGTCCTTCTGCTCGGGCGTGAACTTCCCGTTGACCGGCCACGTCCGGGTGATGTCTGCCGAGTACATGTCGTACTCGGCGCCGGCGTCGATCAGCAGCAGGTCGCCGTCCTCGATCCGGTCCCTGTTGCTGATGTAGTGCAGGATGCAGGCGTTGTCGCCTGAAGCGACGATCGACGGGTAGCCGTTCCAGGGCGAGCCCGACCTGCGGAACTCGATCTCCATATCGGCCTGGACCTCGTACTCGAACACGCCGGGCCGGGCGGTCTTGAACGCTACATCGAACCCCTGCGCCGTGATGTCGATCGCCTTCTGCAGGCACTCGATCTCGTGCTCCGACTTGATCAGCCGCAGCTGGTCGATCACCGGCATCGGGTCGATGATCGAGTTCAGCGCCTTATCTCCGCGCGGCGCCATCCGTCGCCGTTTCACCGCCTGGTCAGTCAGGAACGCGTCGAGCTTCTGGTCCGAGCCCAGCGCGTAGTACACCTTCTCGTACTCGGCAAGCACCTTCGGCAGCTCCTTTTCGATCTCGGTGGTCGGGAACGCCACGTCTGCGCCGAACTTCTCCTGTGCCGCATCGACGCCCGCTCGCATCCCGGTCCACGTCTCCATCTTCGGGTCGCGCGGGAGCACGAACAGCACGAAAGGCTTCTCGTTCCCCGGCCTCAGCACCGCCACCGCGTCGGGCTCCCCGAAACCTGTCAGGTACCAGAAAGGCGACAG